>JADGPN010000261.1 GCA_017882465.1 Solirubrobacteraceae bacterium | reverse complement strand
GTCGGGCCACCGAGATTGAGAATCCGCACCATGCTCACAGCGGCGGCGTCGCGCTTACGCGTAGCGCCACAGCATCCCGTCCCATAGACAAAGCATAGTGGCGACAAAGCATGCGTCCCGGGGCTGCCGCTGCTGACGCCTGCTTTTGCGGACCGGTGGCCGCGGACGGGGCGCTCGAAATCAACGGAAGGCAAGCGCGAGCGCGAGCAGGTGCGCGCGCTCGGATTCGCCCAGAAGGAGACGGCCCGCTCGCCGCGGCCGGACGCCTCCTTCGCCGCTGTTGCGGCAGCCGGGGTCCAAGCGCTCGACCGCTTGCTCGGACCGGCAAGAGCACGCTGCAAGCAAGCAGCTGGGGAGCATGGTCCACGCGGCGTGGGCGCTGGCAGCGGCTCCAGCTGACCGCCTCCTAGCCGCAATCGGCGGCAGGTTCGACGGGCCTGGTTTCGCGACGCAGCAGGGCACATGCCGCCGCGGACCAGCTGCCCTGCTTGGCCGGCTCAGCAGAGAGGAGGGCCACGCGCCCTCCTTCGCGCGGCGAGGAGGGCCTCGTCTTGGCCGCTTGCGGCGGCGGTCGTCTACCTGGCTATTTGGAGGAGGTGCCGGAGCGCGGAGATGTTTCCTTCAGTGTTGACGGAGCCTGTGGCGATGGCGGCGTCGAGGCCGGCGGGATTGCGGAGCAGCTCGTTGAGCGTGGCCGGGTCGGTGTGGAGGCTGGCGTCGGGCGTGGCTGTGTCTCGGGACTGGATCTCCAGCTCGCCATCGCGGCTGGAGATGGTCCAGACGCGGTTGTCGAGTTGCACCCGGTAGGTCTGGGTGGGCGGGTTGGGGTGAGCGCGGGCGTTGCCGCGCAGGAAGAGCAGGACGGAGGTTGCGGTGAGTGAGCTGTGCTCGGAGCGCGGTTCGGCGTTTCCCCATGCCCCGAGGGCGTCCAGGATGGGTTCGAGCTCGCGCCCGCGGTCGGTGAGCTCGTAGACCGCCGAGGCGGCCGGCGGCGGCCAGATGCGACGCTGCACGACTCCGTGGGCTTCGAGCTCGCGAAGCCGGTCGGTGAGCATATTCGTGCTCGCGCCCGGTAGCGCTTGTCGTAGGTCGGAGAAGCGCTGGGCTCCGAGTAGCAGCTCGCGCACGACCAGCAGTGCCCAGCGCTCGCCGATCACGTCGAGCGCGCGGGCGATCGGGCAGGCGTCGCTATAGCTACGGGTGGTGGGCATGCCGCGAGCTCGTGGACCGCATGGTGCAATCTTACAACCCTATGGTTGCTTTTTACAAGTGATGGCACTACCCTCGCATCTGTCGCCCCTCTTCGAAGGGGCTCCCTCGGACGCGACCGCAGGCCGCCGCCTCGGTCCAGAAAGGAGCAGCATGGGACAACCCGTCGTCCACTTCGAGATCATCGGCAACGACCCCACCAGACTGCGCCGCTTCTTCAACGACCTCTTCGACTGGGAGTGCGACACCAGCGGAACCGTCGCCGAGGCGATCTCCGAACCGACCGACTACGGCTTCATTGGTCTACTCACTGCAAGCGATGGCAGCGGGATCCGTGGCGGCATCGGCGGTGGTGAGCGCTATCCGCGGCACGTTGTGTTCTACGTCGGGGTGTCTGACGTCGAGGAGGCGCTGCAGAAGGCCGAGGATCTCGGCGGACAGCGCCACATGGGCCCCGTGACCGCGCCGAACGGCCTCGTGATCGGCCACTTCACAGATCCCGAGGGCAACCTGATCGGCCTCGCCAGCGCGACCTAGTAGACCAAGCTGGATGCAGGAATGCGAGGGCCGACAGGTCATCCGCGACAGGCCGTCACGGCGCCCAAAGCCGCGCGCGGGCCGGTGCTGGGGACCGTGCGGATGCAGTCTCATGGGCCAACGCGATGGCGCATCCCCGCAGCCCGCCACCCCGTTGCGCAAACCGCCCCTACATCCACTCGCTCGGCCCCGGTTCCCCGTGTGACTCGCAGACCTCCTTTGGCGCTCAGAGGCGCATCGGATGCGTTCCGAGTTACGCCCTGCCTTGCGCGGACCGGAGGGCAATCGGGTTCCGCGAAGCGCCGAACGCCGTCGTGCGACGCGAGTTTGGCGAATCCCAGCACTGCGGTCCGCTGCCGGTCAGGTCCTGTTTCGGTGTCGGCGCGGGCCTTGGCATCGTGCGGACCGAGGGGACCGACAATGCGCTGCGCATCGAGCGTTCGCGCGAGAACGTGTTTACGGTTCGCGATGCCGAGAGCCGCCAGCGCTCGGTTCGGACGCAGCCGCGGTGGCGACGTCCGAGGGGAACGTCCTCCGGGCGCGGAACAGGAATAGGCCGGCTGCGACAAGCGCCACGAGCATGATCAGGAAGGTGACTTCGAGTCCCGTTGTCGTGCTCGAATTCGGCGCGTGGGGATGCGTGCCGATCGGCGCCTCCGCGGGCAAGATGCCGGCCACCAGCTGAGAGACGCCGCCGAAGACGAGCGGCGCGGCTGCCTGGGCCAGTGAACGGACGACTGTAAGCGCGCTCTGCGCCCGCCCCCACAGGCCCGCGGGCACAACGTCCAGGCGCGCCGCCTGGATCGGCGGGTTCGCGGCAAAGATCAGCGCCGCGCCGGCGACTTCGAACCACAGTGCGGGCGTGAGGTGGGCTCCGACGAACCCGGCGATCAGCAGCAGCGCCGCGCCGATGTAGCAGGCACCCGGGAACCACACGCGCGCCCCCAGGTAGCCGCGCCTGAGCAGCACGTCGGGCACCCGGCCGCCAACAAGCGTGCCGATCACCGCCCCGACGACCAGCAGTGCCAGCACCAGCTCGGCCGTCGCCTGGCTGACGCGGTAGTGGCCCTTGACGAACAGCAGGGCGAACGTCTGCAACCCCGCGAAATAGAAGTAGCCGAGCGAGGAGCCGACGATCATCAGCATGTTCGACGGGATCGAGAAGATGTAGCGGATCGACTGCCCCAGCCCCATCTTGCTGGGATCCTCATGGAGCACGAGCCGCGGGTTGGGGACCGCGCCGGCGCGGCGCGCCGCCTCGCGAGCTGCCTCGTGCTCGGCATCGACCGGTGGCGCCTGCTCCTCCGCCGCGACGTGTCCCTGGTCGGCACGAGCGGCGGCCTGCGCCACCTCCCGGTCGAGATCGACCGCCCCCACCTCGAGATGACTCTGACCTCCACGAAGTGGCTCAGGGACGGTCCGCCACAGCTCACGCGTGAGGAAGAACCCGGGGATCGCCAGCACCAAGAAAGCGGCTCGCCAGTCAATCGCGCTCGCCACGAAGCCACTGACGATGAAGCCGAAGGCCGTGCCAGCCGCCTCGCCGACGAGGATGTATGACCATATGCGCCCGCGCTCCGCGGCGGCGAAGTAGTCGCCGGTGAGCGAGGCGATCGCCGGCCCGGCCGAGGCCGCGACCGCACCGAGCGCCACCCGGGTCAGCAGCAGGC
This sequence comes from Solirubrobacteraceae bacterium, assembly GCA_017882465.1. Classification (GTDB taxonomy): domain Bacteria; phylum Actinomycetota; class Thermoleophilia; order Solirubrobacterales; family Solirubrobacteraceae; genus Palsa-465. The sequence goes on along the minus strand of JADGPN010000261.1, from coordinate 2,579 downwards.
CCGAGAGGCTGCCGGCGAAGGCGCTGAACACGGAGGCGAGGCTCCAGAGGACGATGCTGAGCGCCAGCAGCGGCATCCGCTTCGTGCGGTCGACTAGAAACCCGACCGGAATCGTGAAGACCGCGCCGACCAGCAGCGAGACCGAGCTGAGCAGGCCGAGGTCGGTGTTGTTGATGTGGAGCGCCGACTCGAGCTGCGGGGCGATCGCGCCTACGGTCGACGAGTCGGCCCCGTTCAGCGCCAGCACGCACGCGAACAGCGTGATTACCCTGGCGCGCGCAGGGCCGCCCGTGCGCTTGACGACCTGGCCGCGCACGACACGGCCGATCCAGCGCATGAAGCGCCACAGCATGCCGATGATCGCGCGGATCGGGCTGCTGTGCTGCTGGTCAGGCACGGGCGGCCTCGCGATCGGCCTGACGCCAGTCATGCACGGCCGAGCGGAGCCTGAAGTAGCCGACGATGCCGGGGATCGTGGGAAGCCAGAACGAGATTGCCCGACAGGCAAGAACGCCGACGACCGCGCGGCCGACCTGACTGCCGGATACCGCAAAGGAGCCGATCATCCCGGCCTCGATGCCGCCGACCCCTCCCGGCAGCGGCAGCAGGCTGCCGAACGTGCCGACGAGGTAGCCCATCACGAGCACCGCAACAGACATCTCCTGATTGAAGGCCTTGAAGGACAACCCGAGGACGGCGATGTCAAACCCCCAGTACGCGATCACGGTCGACGGCATCCCCGCGCGGCTAAGCGCCCATGCCGACACCGCCACGCCGCCCACTCCCGCTCCCGACAGGAGCCGGATCGCGGCAATGCCGGCGAGCGTGATCTGGATGGTCACGCACCAGGTGATGCGCTCGATTCCGCGTGCGAAGACGGTGTGGAACAGCACCGTGTAGCCGGCGACCGACAGCAGCTCGAGGATTCCCCCGAGCACGATCAGCCAGGGGTTTCCGTGTGTCAGCTGGCCCCAGGTCTGGTTGAGACCCGCGAGCTTCGGGATCAGGAAGTAAAGGCCGACGATCGCGGCCGCGATCACGATCGCGCCGATGATCAGCCGACGTCGGTTGGGTTCGGGAAGGTCCCGCATAAGCGAGTGTCTCGGCGCCTAGCCCGAGGCCCTTCGCCAGGTTCTTCCAGACCACCCGGACCGACGCTCGCCGACGCGCGATCGCCCCTTTCTCATCGGATCGCGGTTTGGCAGCACCTCAAACTCCGCGCGGCTTCCCGAGGCGGTTGGCAAGGTCTCCCAGGCGTCCACGACCTCCCCATCTCACGGCGCGGCGAGCCGACCGCGAGCAGGTTGGCCTCGAGCTTGGAGAGCGCGTGTTCGATTGCCAGCGAGGTCGATCTGATGAGCACACTCGCGGCGTTGGCGCCACGAATGACGCACCTTGCCGACGACGAGCGTCTCGCGGCTTGGACGAAGGCATTGCACCTGCTCGCCTCAGCCCCGAGATCGCGCTTGATGTGCGCAGTCGTACCACTTGTGCCACTTGTGGGAGCCGTTCCAAATGCAGTCGTATCGGGCCGCCTGGCGGAGGTCATCAGGGAAGTAGGTCGCTGGTGGCCGTAACGACCGGTCCACACACCGTTGCGGCATCGCACATGATGCATCCTCCGTCTCGTGGCGGGCTCCCGGAACTCATGCAGGGGGCAGAGGCGGCGGTGACCCATTGCGGGCGCCAGCCGTTGGATCCCGGCATGCGCTTGGCGCGTGCCCGGGCCGAGAACTCCGAGCACTCCGATCACGGCAGAGCAGCTGTCGAGGCGGTCACGGGCCGGTCTCTGCTTTTCGCCACAAGCGCGCACGCTCCGCGTCGCAGACGGATCCGTCCGATCGTGGCTCGGGACGGTAACTGAACGTCGGGAAGCTGCAAGCACCAAAGCGGTCACGACGGCGTCGACACCAGGACTGCCGCTCCAGGCGTGAAGCAGACGTCTCGGCGGCTGGATCGAGCCGGCTGACGCTGCCGCTGCGGAACGCCAGCAGCCACGCCGACCGGCACGACCACGGCTGCCCGTCCGCCCCGGCGATGCAGCGCTCCGGCGGCGCCGCCATGACGGTCGCCGTCCGACCGTTAGCCACGAACTCCTGAGTAGCAAGCACAAGAGCAGCAGCCTCGCCGGCATCGCCCGGACTGCCCCTCTCGGACAGGACCAGCTGTCTGCGGACCGGTGGGGTCAAGAATGTCCCTCACCTGGGGATTGAAGGAGCGGGCCACCTCTCGGATTAGCCGCTGCCGGGCGGCCCAGCAAGCGCTGGGAGGAGGTTTGGAACATCGCCGACCGCTTGCTGGAGACCGATCTGCGCCGCAGCCAGCTAATGATCTGGCCGTTCACGACCGCCACCGCTAATCGCGTGATCTCAGCAGCGCCGCGGGGGGCGTGGCACGATCGCTTTTCGTGCTCCCGCCGCCTCGCGTCGCGCGATCGCCTTGGCGACAACTGGCTGGCCCACGCTGACGGCGACGGTCAACGTCGCCAAACGCGACGAGGCGCGAGTTGATCAGCTCTGCTCCGCGAACACGGCGGCTGCGATCTGGTACGAGTCGAAAGCGCGGGCGGCGCCGGCGTA
>JADGPN010000058.1 GCA_017882465.1 Solirubrobacteraceae bacterium | reverse complement strand
CTCCTTGAAGTCGAGCCCCTCGGTCTCCATCACGAACGTGAACGGGTCGCCCGAGGCTTGGCAGCCGAAGCAGTGGTAGTGCTTCTCGTCGGGCCGCACGTGAAAGGAGCCCGTGCGCTCGTCGTGGAACGGGCAGATGCCGAAGTAGCTGTCGACTCCGGCCCGCCTCAGCTCGGTGCGGGTCGAGACGAGCGCGAGCATGTCGACCGCATCGCGGACGCGATCACGCGAGTCGGTGGCGTAGCGGGTCACGGGGCGAACGCCACCGGCACGCTCAGCTCCTCGAACGTCCGGATGCAGAAGCGGTCGGTCATGCCCGCGACGTGGTCGGTGACCCGCCGGGCGAGGTCGCCGGGCGGGATCGAGGCGGGAATCTCATCGGGGTGCGCACAGTAGTGGTCGAACAGCGAGCGGACCACGAGCTCGATCTTGGCGTGCTCGCGCCTCGCCTCGGCGGCGAGGTAGACGCAATCGAACATGAACGTGCGCAGCTCGTCCATGGCCGCGCCGGCACGCTCGCCCTGCACGATCGCCCCGGCCGCCTCGGAATGCTCCACGAGATCGTGGACCAGAGCGTCGATGCGCCCCGAGCCCGTGGTCCCCAGGACGGCGATCGGCTCCGGGGGCAGATCGGACTCGGCGATCACCCCGGCCCGGAGGGCATCGTCGATGTCGTGGTTGATGTAGGCGACCCGATCGACGAGGCGGACGATCCTGCCCTCCAGCGTCTCGGGCTCGGCGGCGCGGCCCGAGTGGTGGACGATCCCGTCTCGGACCGGCATCGTCAGGTTGAGCCCCTCGCCGTCGCGCTCGAGCGTGTCGACCACCCGCAGGGACTGCTCATAGTGCAGGAACGATGCGGCGAACCGCTCCGCCAGGGCGCGATCGAGAGCCTCTTCACCGATGTGACCGAACGGTGGATGGCCGAGGTCGTGACCGAGCCCGATCGCCTCGACCAGGTCCTCGTTGAGCCGCAGCGCGCGCGCCACGGTGCGCGAGACCTGGGTGACCTCGAGCGTGTGGGTCAGCCGCGTGCGGTAGTGGTCGCCGGCCGGCGCCACGAACACCTGCGTCTTGTACTTCAGGCGCCGGAACGCCTTCGAGTGGACGATCCGGTCACGGTCGCGCTGGAACGGCGTGCGCAGCCCGCACACCGCCTCCGGCCGCGCTCGCTCCGCCGGATAGGAGCGGGTGGCCAGCGGCGAGAGCTCCGCCTGCTCGCGAGCCCGGATCCGGTCAGCGAACACTTCGGCGACCGGGCCGCCGGGATGGGTGTGGGGAACGGCGGCCGGGACCGCGGGGACGGGATCGCTCATCGCTTCCCGATTCTGCCAGCGCCGGAGGCGCCCCGCCCGCGCTGATGCAATCTCGTTCCGAGCTATGCCGCGCGCAGCAGCGGCCGCAGCCGGACGTGGGCGTGGTGCTCGGCCGTCTCGCCGATGGCGCGCTCGGCCTGGCGCAGGGCGCGGTCCGAGGCGTCGGGCGCCTGAGCGAGCGGGTGACCGAGCGCCTCGACCAGGAAGCGGTAGGCCTCCTCGTCGAGCGGAAAGGCCGCGCCCTCGCACGACATGCAGACGACGCCGCCGGCGGCGCCGGAGAACCCGCGCAGGTGCTCGGCGTCGCCGCAGGCGGCGCAGGCCCCGAGCTGCGGCACGATGCCCGCCGCCAGCAGCAGTTTGAGCCGAAACGCAAGCCCGTTGGCGGCCCGGGCCTGCCCCGGATCGGAGTGCAGCAGCTCCAGCTCCTTCGCCAGCAGCGTGAACACCTCCGGGTGCGGGTCGGAGGTCTCGAACAGGCGCGCGACGGCATCACACGCGCGGGCCGCCGCGTCGAGCGTCACGGCGTGGTCACGGAGGCCGGCGTGGACGGCGATCGTGTCGACGCCGGTGACGGTGAACAGGTCGCCGCGGCCCTCGTGCAGAACCGCCCGGACGTGGAAGAACGGCTCCAACCGCGCGCCGAAGCGGCTCCGGGACCGCCGTACCCCCTTGGCGATCGCGCCGATTCGGCCGTGGCGGGGCGTGTACAGGTGCAGGACGCGATCGGCCTCCCCGTACCGGATCGAGCGCAGGACGATCGCCTCGGTCTTCAGCGGAGCCGGCATGGACGCTCCGCCGGGGCGCGCGAGCGGAGCCGGCGTCCGGGCGCCGCCGCTACTATATAAAGTGAAGTCATGAGCACGGTCACCGTCTACACCACCGATCCCTGCGCCCGGTGCGGCAACGCCAAAGCGTTTCTGGCCAAGCGCGGGATCGAGTATCAGGAAGTCAATCTGGCAAAGGACCCGGACGGCCGGGCCGAGCTCGTCCGGCGCACGGGGATGATGACCTTCCCCCAGATCGTGATCGGGGAGCAGTCGATCGGCGGCCTGGACGAGCTGATCGCTGCTGACCGAGCCGGTCGCCTGCGCGAGCTGGTCGCGGCCTAGCCGAGCCGGGCTGGCGAGTACCGCCGGCCGGAGCCGCGCGCGGACCGCCGGCCGAGCCGCTTCAGGCGCGCCCGCCGGCGCGACGGGCCCGCGGCCGCGGTTGGCAGCGCTCGCACACGTAGGTGCCTCGGCCGCCGACGACGAGCTTGCGCACCGGCGTGCCGCACGTCGGGCACGGCTCGCCCTGGCGGCGGTGGACCAGGAACTGATCCTGGAACGAGCCCCAGCTGCCGTCGAGGTGCCGGAAGTCGTCGATCGTGGCCCCCTTGGCGTCGATCCCGGCCAGCAGCACCACCTCGATCGCGTCCCGGAGGCGGCCGAGCTGCGCTCCGGTCAACCGGCCCGCCGGGCGCAGCGGATGGATCCCGGCCCGGTGCAGCGCCTCGTCGGCGTAGATGTTCCCCACCCCGGCGATGTTCCGCTGGTCGAGCACGAATGCCTTGGCCGGCGCTCGGCGGCCGCGAGCGGCCCGGCGCAGATACTCGACGGTGAACTCCGGCGTCAGCGGCTCGACACCGATCCGCTGGGCGAGATACCGGTCGCGCGCGGCTGGGTCTTCGAAGAAATGGCCGGTGCCGAAGCGCCGGGCATCGACGTACACGAGACGATGGCGGTCGCCGAGGTCGAAATGGACGCGCGCGTGCGGCGGCTCGCCGACCGGGTCGTAGAGCAGCGCGCCGGTCATGCGCAGGTGCACGAGCAGCTGCCCCTCGTCCGACAGCTCCCAGATCAGATACTTGCCGCGCCGGCCGAGGCGCTCCACGCGGCGCCCGAGCAGGCCGGCCTCGACCACGCCGGGTGGCTGCGGGCGCGTCCAGCGCGGGTCGTGAATGCGCACGTCCCGGAGCTCCGCTCCCTCGAGCCGGGGGGCGAGCTGACGGCGAACAGTCTCGACCTCGGGGAGCTCGGGCACCGGCCGATCACCTCCTCACAGGAACGGCGTTCCCGGCAGCGCCGCCGCGTCCCGGCCGGCCAGCCACTTGAGCGCGCTCGCCCCCACGTCGGCCAGGGGGCCGTCGTGGCGGCGCGCGCCATGTCCCTCGAACGCGGCCAGCAGCGGGACGTGCTCGCGCGTGTGGTCGGTGCGCGGCGAGGTCACGTCGCATCCGTGATCGGCGGTCAGGACCAGCATGTCGCCCGGGCGCAGCAGATCCAGCCAGCCGGCCACGCTCGAGTCGATCTCTCGCAGCGCCCCGTGGAAGCCGTCCGCGTCGTGGCGGTGCCCGTACACCTGATCGGTTTCGACCAGGTTCGCGAACACGAGCCCGTGCTCGAGCGACTCGAGCAGCCGGGTCGTCTCCGAGATCGCGCGTTCGTTGGTCGCGCCGGGGTGCATGACGTCGATCCCCACGCCGGAGAACAGCTCGCCGACCTTGCCCACGGTGTGTACGGGGACCTGGGCGGCCCGCAGCTCCTCGAGGTAGCTCCGGCCGACCGGGGGCAGCCCGAAGTCGTGGCGTCCCTCGGTGCGCTCGAAGCAGCCCGGGCCGCCCGCGAACGGCCGCGCGATTACTCGACCGACGGCGTGGGCACCGGTCATCTGCTCCCGCACGCGTGAGCAGATCTCGTACAGGTCCTCCGGCAGCACGACGTCGACGTGCGCGGCGACCTGCAGCACCGAGTCCTGGCTGGTATAGACGATCAGGGCGCCGGTCAGCAGATGCTCGGCCCCGAAGTCGTCGATCGCCCCGATCCCGTTGTAGGGACGGTTGCAGATCATCCCCCGACCGCTGGCCTCGGCGACGATCCGCACGACCTCGTCCGGGAACCCATCCGGGTAGGTCGGAGGCGGCGAATGGGCGACCACCCCCATCAGCTCCCAGTGGCCGGCGGTTGAGTCCTTGCCGGGGCCGAGCGCGTGCAGCCGGCCGTGCACCACGGGCTCCGCGGCCGGCGGGACGCCCTCGAGCGGGATGATCGAGCCGAGGCCGAGTCGGCCCAGCGTCGGGAGGTCGAGCCCTCCCACCACCGCTGCCAGATGTCCGAGCGTATTGGTCCCGGCGTCGCCATACTCGTCCGCGTCGGGAAGAGCTCCGGCGCCGCAGGCGTCGAGGACGACCACGAATGTCCGGCGCGTCACGCCCCGGCCACCGGGAACAGCCGCAGCGAGCGCTTGAGCGGCGAGAACACGGAGTGATCGTTGCCGCAGCCGGCCAGCAGCGCGAACGGCAGGACCAGGACGATGGCGGCACGGCGGGGCACGGCCCGATTCTGCCACCAGGGCCAGCCGGACCGGGGCCCGGGGCTAGTGCGGCTCCGCGGCGGCGTGACCCGCGCTCACCTGGGCCCGCGGATGGGCGTCGAAGTAGACGTCGCGCAGCCGGTCGGCGGACAGGTGGGTGTACACCTGGGTGGTGCCGATGTCGGCATGACCGAGCATCTCCTGCAGCGAGCGCAGATCGCAGCCGCCGGCCAGCAGGTGGGTGGCGAACGTGTGGCGAAGGGTGTGTGGGCTCATCTGGTGATCGAGCCCGGCGGAGCGCGCGTGGCGCTGGACGATCTTGTAGAGGCCCTGGCGGGAGAGGCCGCCTCCGCGCAGGTTGACGAACACCCGTGGCTCGTCACGCAGGCCGACGAGCTTGGGACGCGCCCTGGTGAGGTAGGCATCGAGGGTCTCGATCGCCTTGCTACCGACCGGCACCAAGCGCTCCTTGGACCCCTTGCCGCGCGCCCGCAGGATGCCCGCCTCGAGGTCGAGCTCGGCCAGCTCGAGCGCGATCGCCTCCGATGCGCGCAGCCCGCAGGCGTACATCGTCTCGAGCAGCGCGCGGTCCCTGAGCGCCGCCGGTGAGCTCCCGAGAGGCTGGGCCAGGAGCTGCTGGACCTCGTCCCGGGAGAGCACGTTGGGAAGCCGGGCGCGGCGCCGCGGTCCGCGCAGCTCAGCCGTCGGGTCGTGCTCGATCCGCTGCTCGCGACGGAGGTGGCGATAGAAGGAGCGCAGGCACGCGACCTTGCGCTGCAGGGTGGCCGAGGCGACCGGCGGCTTGCCCTCCCTGCCCTCGGCCAGCTCGGAGACGAAGGCGGCCACATCCGAGGGGCCGGCGGCGAGCGGATCGACGCCGCGGCGGCCCAGGAACTCGCCGTACTGCTGCAGGTCGGAGCGATATGCCTCAAGCGTGTTGCGCGAGAGGCCTCGCTCCAGCTCCAGGTAGGCGAGGAAGTCGAGCACCAGCTCGATCAGCCTGGCGGCCCGGGGTGACGCGGTGGTGGCCATGGCTGACCGTTTCGTCCCCCGAGGTGAAGCTCCTGCGGCGGCCGCGACGGCCTGCAAGCGTCCGTGCGCGCCTCCGCAGTGCGGTTTGTCTGGCCTACAGTCGGTCATCGTTGCGAAAGCAACGTCCGTGGATATGGGACTCCCCGGCAACTTCCGTCCAATCCGCTCGCTCCGGCTCGCGCCGGTGTGGTGTGCCCTGACCCTTGCCTCCTGCGGGCTCGGGCTCGCGACGGCGAGCACCGTCGTGGCCAACCCGCTCGCCGGCCGCAGCATGTGGATCTGGTACGTGCGCGGGTCGGCGGGCGGGAGCGTCTCAGCGATCGTGGCCCAGGCCAGGGCAGCGGGGGTCACGAACCTGATCGTCAAGAGCGGCGACGGCAGCGGCTACTGGTCGCAATTCAGCCCGGGCCTGGTCCGGTCGATCCACGCCGGCGGCCTGCACGCGTGCGCCTGGCAATACGTCTACGGCACCCACCCGGCCGCCGAGGCAGCAATCGGCGCCGATGCCGTGCACGCCGGCGCCGATTGCCTGATCATCGACGCGGAGGCTGAATACGAGGGCCGCTACGCCTCGGCCCAGGTGTACATCGACGATCTCCGCGCGTCGGTCGGCTCCCGTTTTCCGATCGGGCTGGCCTCGTTTCCCTACGTCGACTACCACCCTGCCTTCCCGTTCTCGGTCTTCCTGGGCCCGAACGGGGCCCAGTTCAATCTGCCCCAGATGTACTGGCGTGACATCGGCTCCAGTCCCGAGACCGTGTTCCATCACGCCTACACCCACAACCGGATCTACCGGCGGACGATCTACCCGCTCGGCCAGCTCGACGGAGGGGCGAGCTCGGACGGGGTCCGGCTGTTCCGGGGACTGACCGTCCGCTACCGGTCCCGCGGAATCTCCTGGTGGGACTGGGCGTGGGCCGATGCCTCGGGCCTGTGGGGGGCGCTGAGCGGGCTGTACCTCTCGGTGAGCACCGTCACGCCGCTCGGGTACCCGCAGCTCGGTTACGGCTCCGCGGGCGACGAGGTCGTGTGGCTGCAGGAGCATCTGGCGCGGGCCGTCGCCGGCCAGCGCGTCACCGGCACGTTCGCCTCCGAGACCCTCGCCCACCTGAAATCGTTCCAGGCTCGCCGCCACCTCCGGGTCACCGGCCAGACCGACGCCGCCACCTGGCGGGCCCTCGACCGGCTCGCCCCGGTGCGCGTCAGCTGGGCCGCGGCCGCGGCCGCACGGGACTCGGGCTCTCGCTCCCGCCAGCCGGCCTCCGGATCCGCGCCCGCATCGGCGAGACTGCCGCCGGTCGCCGACGAGATCCGGCCGACGGAGTCCCGCTTCGGAGAGCCCTGAGCGGCCGCCCGGCCGTCATCGTCACCGGGCGTCGAGCCGACGCGCCAGCCACAGCAGCGCGATCAGCGACTTGGAGTCCTCGCACTCGTGGAGCGCATCGTCGATCGCGCCCAGCGGCCAGGGGACGATCTCGATCCGCTCGTTCTCCTCGGCCTCGGCGTGCGGGGCATCGGACAGATCGGTCGCCAGGTAGAGCCATACCCGCTCATCGCTGAAGCCGGGACTCGTGTAGAAGGCCTTGATCTCCTCCCACTCCGCGGCCTGCTTGCCGACCTCCTCGGCCAGCTCGCGCTTGGCGGTCTCCAGCGGGGGCTCACCGGGCACGTCGAGCTTGCCGGCCGGAACCTCCAGCGAGGCGCGCGCGCCGACCACCTCGCGGGGCTGCCGTGTGAGCCACACGTGGGTCGAGTCGAGCACCAGGATCCCGACGGCGCCGGGATGCCAGACCTTCTCGCGCGTGACCTCCTCGCCGTCGGCGTGGCGGAAGCGCTCGACGCTCACCGTCGCGATCCGGCCCTCATACTTGGTGTCGCCGCCGAGCCGGGTGAACTCGCTCATCGTGGCTTCACCGCAGCCTCATCGACGAGGGCGATCGCGACCTCGAGCATCCCCTCGAGTGCGTCCACGCTCACTCGCTCGCCTGGCTCGTGATTGCGCTCGGTGCCGTTGGCCAGGTTCGCGCACGGGAATCCGGCCGCCTCGAAGGCGTTGGCGTCCGATCCGCCGCCGGTCACGATCGGCTGCGGCTCGTAGCCGCAGGCGCGCAATGCCCGCTCTGCGAGTGCCGTGTGCGGCGCGCTCGGCTTCGTCCGGTAGCCGTCGAACAGCCGCTCGACCGTGAGGTCGAGGTCGCACTCGGCGGCCCCGGCGGCGTCGTTGCAGTGGTCGACGATCTCGGTCACCAGCGCCTCCACGCGATCGGCGTCGAGGCTCCGCGCCTCGGCCTCCAGGCGGCAGCGCTCGGCCACGACATTCGCGGCGGTCCCGCCGGAGATCGTGCCGACGTTCGCCGTGGTCTGCGCATCGATGCGGCCCAGACGCATGGCGGCGATCGCCTTGGCGGCGGCGACGATCGCGCTGCGCCCGTCCTCGGGCCGGATTCCGGCATGGGCAGCGCGTCCGCGGAAGTCGGCGATGATGCGGTGATAGGTGGGTGACGAGGTCACGATCTGCCCGATCGGCGAGGCGTGGTCGAACACGTAGCCGAAGTCGCTGTGGAGGCGGCTGACGTCGAACTCCTTGGCTCCGAGCAGCGAGATCTCCTCGCACACCGTGAACAGGAGCTCGATCCCGACGGGCGGCGCCGGCGCAGCCGCGAGCCGCCGCGCGAGCTCGAGCACGACCGCCACCGCGGCCTTGTTGTCGGCGCCGAGGATGCCGTCGTTGGCGTTCTCCCAGCCCCCGTCGACGAGCACGGGCTCAATTGCCGCCAGCGGCGGAACGGTGTCGAGGTGGGCGCAGAAGAGGATCGACTCGGCGCCGGCGCCCGGAATCCGGGCCAGCAGGTTGCCGCTGTCGGAGCCGACCTTCGGTCCGGCATCGTCCTCCTCGACCTCCAGGCCGATCCCGCGAAGGTCGGCGCTGACCCGGTCCGAGCAGCGTCGCTCGCGCCGCGAGGGACTCTCGATCCGGCACAGCTCCGCGAACGTCTCATGCAGCCGGGCTCGCTGCGCGTCCGTCGCGCGCCTCACTGCGCGGAGCGGGAGACGGTCACGTCGCCGGCGGCGGACGGCTCGCGTACTTCGTCGCCGGACGGCCTGCGAGTCTCGACCTGCCCGAGCGCGGCGCCGACGAACTCCCGGAACAGCGGCGCCGGCCGTTCGGGGCGCGACTTGAACTCGGGGTGATACTGCGAGGCCACGAAGAAGGGATGGCGGTCGCCGGGCAGCTCGATCGCCTCGACCAGCCGCTCGTCAGGCGAGGTGCCCGAGCAGATCAGCCCGGCCCCCTCGAGGCGCCGGCGCAGGTGGTTGTTGACCTCATAGCGGTGGCGGTGGCGCTCGTAGATAACGGCCTCGCCGTACAGGGCGCGCGCGCGCGTGGACACGTGCAGCTTGACCGGGTCGGCGCCGAGCCTCATCGTGCCGCCCATGTCGGCGATCTCCTTCTGCTCGGGCAGCAGATCGATGACCGGGAACGGCGTCTCGAGATCGAACTCGGTCGAGTTGGCGCCGGCCATGCCGGCGACGTTGCGGGCGAACTCGGACACCGCGACCTGCATCCCGAGGCAGATCCCCAGATAGGGGATTTCCTGCTCGCGGGCGATCTGTGCGGCGCGGATCTTGCCCTCGATCCCACGCCCGCCGAACCCACCGGGGATCAGGATTCCCGCCGCAGACTCGAGCCGGGCCTCGATCTCGGGCTCGTGCACGCGCTCGGAGTCGATCCAGTCCACCTCGACCTTCGCGCCGTGGTGGATGCCGGCGTGCTTGAGCGCCTCCACCACCGACAGGTAGGCGTCCTCGAGCTGCACGTACTTGCCCACCAGCGCGATCCGGACCCGTCGGGTGGCGGCGGCCGCCTGGGTGGTCATCGCCTCCCAGCCGCTCACGTCTGGCGCCTCCGCTTCGAGCCCGAAGTGCTCGGAGAGGATGAACTCGTCGACTCCCTGAGCGCGGAACACGAGCGGCACCTGGTAGATGTCGGGGACGTCGCGAGCGGAGACGATGGCCTCGACAGGCAGGCTGGCAAACAGTGCGATCTTGCGCCGGATCTCGGTCGACAGCGCGGACTCCGAGCGGCACACGACCATGTCGGGTGCGATACCGATCCTCCGCAGCTCGTTGACCGAGTGCTGCGTCGGCTTGGTCTTCAGCTCCCCGGCGTGACCGATGTACGGGACCAGGGTCAGGTGGATGAACATGCAGCGGCGGCGACCCACATCGACCGGGAACTGGCGGATCGCCTCCAGGAACGGCAGCGACTCGATGTCGCCGACGGTGCCGCCGATCTCGGTGATCACGAAGTCGACGTCGCTGGAGTCGGCCATCAGCCGGATCCGATGCTTGATCTCGTCGGTGATGTGGGGCACGACCTGGACCGTCGCGCCGAGATAGTCGCCCCGGCGCTCGCGGCGGATCACGGTGTTGTAGATCCCGCCCGCAGTCACGTTCGACGCGCGGCTCGTGTTGGCATCGGTGAAGCGCTCGTAATGACCGAGGTCGAGGTCGGTCTCGGCGCCATCCTCGGTGACGAACACCTCGCCGTGCTGATACGGCGACATCGTCCCCGGATCCACGTTGATGTACGGGTCGAACTTCTGCAGCTGGACCTGGAGGCCGCGGGCCACGAGCAGCCGGCCGATCGACGCCGCGGCGATGCCCTTGCCCAGCGAGGAGACGACGCCGCCGGTAATGAAGATGAACCGAGTCTCGGGAGCGGAACCGACAACGCCGGGCACGGCCCGCGAAGCGGTTGGTCGGGGATCTTGAGCCATCAACGGATCGTCATCGGATTCTAGCGACGGCTCCACGGTAGCGCCGGGGCCGGACGATGAGAGAGTCGGTACCCGCACAGAGCGGGAAACCATCGCGCGCCGGGCGGATCAGGCGGCACGGAGCAGCTGACGGGCGTGCTGGCTGGCCGCCCGGTCGCCCTCGCCGGCCCCGAGCATCCGCACCAGCTCGCTCACGACCTCGTCTCCGGTCAGCTCGGAGACGACAGTTGTCGCGGTGGCACCGTGGCTCGATTTCGCGATCCGGAAGTGCCGCTCGGCCAGCGAGGCGACCTGGGGAAGGTGGGTGATGCACAGCACCTGGCGCGTGCCCGAGCCGGTCGCCAGTGCCCGTAGATGCTCGCCCACCGCCCGAGCGGTGTGGCCGCCGATGCCGGCGTCGATCTCATCGAAGACCAGCAGCGGGACCTCGCCCGACGCCGGGCGCGAATGAGCCACGCTCAGCACCGCCAGCATCACGCGCGAGAGCTCGCCTCCGGAGGCGATCTCGCGCAGCGGCCCCGCCGGCACGCCGGCGTTGGGCGCGATCAGCAGCTCCACCGTCTCGGTGCCGCGCGGTCCGCAGCCATCGGGCCGCTCGTGCAGCTCGACCTCGAAGCGGGCGTCCGGCATCGCCAGCTCGGCCAGCCGCTTCTGCACCGCGGCCGCGAGCCGCGGCGCCGCCTCCTCACGCCCCCGTCGCACGCGCGCCGCGAGGCCTTCCAGCTTCTCGCGGGCCTCGGCCAGCGACGCCTCGGCCGCGTCGAGGGCGACGTCGGCATCCTCGAGCTCGGCCCGGCGGGCGCGGCAGCGCTCCGCGTGGGCGAGCACCGAGGCCATGGAGCCGCCGTGCTTGCGCTGCAGCCGCGCGCACACCCCCAGCCGCTCCTCCACCTCCTCCAGGCGCCCGGGGGACCCGTCGAGCTCGAGCGCATACCGGCGCAGCTCACCGCCGACGTCCTCGGCCTCGTAGCGCAGCGCGTTGAGCCGCTCCGAGAGCGGGGACAGCTGCGGGTCGATCGAGGCCAGCGGCTCGAGCTGCTGGGCGGCGCGCGCGAGCAGCTCCGATGCGCCGACCCCCGCCTCCGGCGCGATCGCCTCGGCGCCCGCCGCCGACGCCGCTCGCAGCGCCTCGACGTGCCGCAGCCGGTCGCGCTCGTGGGTGAGCGACTGCTCCTCCTCGGCGCTCGGGTCGGCCGCCTCGATCTCCTCCAGCTCGAAGGCGAGCAGATCGAGCTCCCGGTCCCGCGCCCCGGCCAGAGCGCGCAGCTCCTCGGCTCGGCTCACCAGCGCCCGCACCCGTTCGTGCGCGGCCCGCAGCTCCGTCAGCCGCCGCCGCTGCGCGGCTCCGCAGTGCGCGTCGAGCACGTCGAGCTGGGCGGTGGAGAGCATCAGCTTGCGGTGCTCGTGCTGGCCGTAGAACGCGAGCAGGCGGCTGCCGAGGTCGCGCAGGTCGGCCACCGTCGCCGTCCGCCCGCAGACGTACGCGCGGGTGCGCCCATCCGGCCACACCCGCCGCGCGAGCACGATCTCCTCCGATCCGTCCGGGATCAGCTCGGCCAGGTGCCCGTCGAGGCCGGCCTCGAGCTCGAACACACCCTCCACATAGGCCTCGCCTGCGCCGCGCCGCACGATCCCGCTGCGGGCCCGCCCGCCGAGCAGCAGGTCAAGAGCCTGGGCCAGCATCGTCTTGCCGGCGCCGGTCTCCCCGGTCAGCACGTTCAGGCCGCCGGACAGCCGCAGCTCGGCCCGTTCCAGCAGCAGCAGGTTCTCCACACGCAACTCATGCAGCACGCCCTGGGGTGTACCAGCCGCCGCCGACGGACCGGCCGCGTCAGGTGCGCCCTCGAAAGGCGGCCGGCTACGGCGCCGAGGCCAGGCGCCCGAACTTCTCTCGCAGGCGGTGGTAGAAGGTCGTTCCGGCGATCTGCGCCAGCGCCCCCTGGCCGTCGACGAACCGGGCCTCGATCAGCTCGGCGGGCACCAGAGCACCGACCGGGCGCCCGTCGACAGCGACGTCGACCGGCTCCTCGCGTGAGCGGTTGTGGACCGTGAGCACGTCCCCGGGCGCGACCACCAGCGCGCGAGCCGTGAGCGAGTGGGGCGCGATGAACGAGACCACGAACCCCGCCACTCCCCAGGCCATCACCGGGCCGCCGTTGGCCAGGTTGTATCCCGTCGACCCGGCCGGGGTGGCGACCACCAGGCCGTCGCAGCGCACCCGCCCGATCTCGTTGGAGCCCACGGCGTAGGCCAGATCCGCCACCCGCTTGCCGGGCTGGCGGTGCATCGAGACGTCGTTGACCGCCAGCCAGCTGCCGCCCGCGCCCTTGAGCTCGATCCCCGGCAGCGACAGGACCTCGAACTGACCCGCGAACGCGCGCCGCAGGCCGGGCTCGACCTCGTCGCGATCGATCGTGGACAGAAACCCGATCTCGCCGAAGTTGACCCCGAACACCGGCACGCCGGTGCCGGCGTAGGTGCGCAGCGCGGTCAGGATCGTCCCGTCGCCGCCGAGCGCGAAGCAGACGTCGACATCGCGCTGGAGCGGCGCGTCGAGGATCAGGCCCGGTGCCGGCTTGAGGTCGTGCTTGCGGGTCTCCTCGGGATCGAGACGCAGCACGGCGCCGGCCTCGCGGGCGATCTCGAGCAGGGTCGAGATCGCGGGGCCCGTCTCGGCGGGCCGCCGGTGCGTCAGCACGGTGGCGGTCCGGATCTCGCTCACGGCTCCACCTCGAGCACCGCGGCCTCCAGATCCTCGATCCCCGGCCGGCCGCCCTCGGCCAGCCACACGAAGGTCTC
Source organism: Solirubrobacteraceae bacterium (assembly GCA_017882465.1). Lineage (GTDB taxonomy): Bacteria > Actinomycetota > Thermoleophilia > Solirubrobacterales > Solirubrobacteraceae > Palsa-465. The sequence goes on along the minus strand of JADGPN010000058.1, from coordinate 6,117 downwards.
CAGGTTGCCCTTGGGCCCGGGCAGGCCCGAGCTCGCGTAGCGGAGCACCGAGGCGCCCAGATCCCGGGCGCTGATGCCGGCCTGCAACAAGGCCTCGCGGCGCAGCGGCGCCTCGCGGACGACGCCGCCCTTGCCGATCCGCCCCCGCCCGACCTCGAATTGGGGCTTGACCAGCGCCAGGCAGTCGAACCGCTCCGCTGCGCACGCGAGCGCCGCCGCCAACACCTTGCCGAGCGAGATGAACGACACGTCGATCACGATCACCTCGGCGCCGTAGGGAAGCTCTGACCGGGTCAGGGCGCGGGCGTTGCGGCGCTCGATGACGGTGACCCGCGGATCGGATCGCAGCCGCCAGTTGAGCTCTCCGTAGGCGACGTCGACGGCCACCACGTGCGCAGCTCCGTGCTGCAGCAGGCAGTCGGTGAAGCCGCCGGTCGACGCCCCGATGTCAAGTGCGCCCCGGCCGCTCACATCGAGCCCGGTGGCGGCCAGGGCGTTGGCGAGCTTGATTCCGCCGCGGGAGACGAACGCCGGCGCCTGGGCGACCTCAAGCTCGATGTCGTCGCGGACCATCTGGCCTGGCTTCTCGGCCCGGCGGCGCTCCGGCAGCAGCAGCACGTCACCGGCCAGCACCGAGGCGGCGGCACGCGTCCGAGACGGGAATACCCCCCGCTGCGACAGCAGCGTGTCAAGACGAACCCGGGTCACGCCGGGAAACGGTAGCTGTGATGCACCTCACAGTGGGCTCCGGCATCTCCGTCGCCCTCCGAGTGCATCGCGACTTCGACACCGTCTTCCTGGTCCTCGTCGCGGTCGCGGCCCTCGGCCTCGCCCTCGATCACCACTCGATCGAGATTCGGCGCGTGATTTGGCAACCCGCCCGGGGGCCGCCGACCTGCCAGCCGCCTTTACCCCGCCACGCGCTCCGGCTCGGCCACGGCGGCCTCGATCCGCTCGGCAATCCGCTCGCCGGTGAAGCCGACCTCCTCGTGCAGGAGGTTCGGCGCGCCGTGGGTGACGTAGCGGTCGGGCAGCCCGACGCGCAGGATGCGCGGCGCGAGGCCGGCGTCGGAGAGGGTCTCCCACACCGCGGATCCGAAGCCGCCGGCCAGCACGCCCTCCTCGACGGTCACGAGCAGGTCGTGCTCGGCGGCGAGCTGGGCCGCGAGCCCAGCGTCGATGGGCTTGGCGAAGCGGGCGTCGGCGACCGTGGCCGAGATCCCGCGACGGGCCAGGATGCCGGCGGCCTCCAGGCCCTTCTGGACGCCGGTTCCGTAGCCGAGGATGGCCACGCGCTCGCCCTCGCGAAGGATCTCGCCGGTCCCGATCACGATCGCCTTGGGCCGCGCAGGCAGGCCGACGCCGATCGCCTCGCCGCGCGGATAGCGTAGGGCGACGGGTCCGTCGTCGTGGGCGAGCGCGGTCCGGAGCATGTGCACCAGCATCGCCTCGTCACGCGGGGCCATCAGGACGATGTTGGGCAGGCAGCGCAGGTAGGCGATGTCGAATACGCCGTGGTGGGTGGGGCCGTCGTCGCCCACCAGTCCGGCCCGGTCCATCGCGAACACCACGTTCAGGTTCTGCAGGCACACGTCGTGGACGATCTGGTCGTAGGCACGCTGCAGGAAGGTCGAGTAGATCGCCGCCACCGGCTTGCATCCCTGGAGCGCCAGGCCGGAGGCGAACAGGATCGCCTGTTGCTCGGCGATGCCGACGTCGAAGTAGCGGTCGGGCAGCTCGCGCTGGAGGATGTTCAAGCCGGTCCCCGAGTTCATGGCGGCGGTGATGCCGATCACCCGCGAATCGCGGCGACACTCCGCCACCAGCGCCTCGCCGAACACCTGCGTGTACTGCGGCGGAGACGGCTTGGCGCCCGCCGGCTTGGCCACCTTGGCGGCGGGGGCGCCGTTGGTGATCGACTTCGGCTTGGCGGCGTGCCATTGCTCCATCCCCTCGAGGCCGCCCTCCTCCGCCGGCGCGAATCCCTTGCCCTTGACCGTCGCCACGTGCACGACCACGGGACGCCCGGCCGCCAGCGCCTCACGCAGGGCCTCGCGCAGAGCCCGGACGTCGTGGCCGTCGATGATCCCCATGTACGCGAAGTCGAGCTCCTCCCACCACAGCCCGGGCGCCCAGAAGGCCTTGATCGACTCTTTGAAATGCGGTCCAAGCCGCTCGAACGCCGACCCGATCCCAACCGGCAGCTTGGTCAGGCCGCCCTCGACCTCCTCGCGGGCGTGCCACAGGCGCGGGTTCAGCCGGACGCGGTTGAAATAGCGCGAGAGCGCGCCGACGTTCGGCGCGATCGACATCCCGTTGTCGTTGAGCACGACCACGATCGGGGTGCCTGCCCCACCCGCCTGGTGGACAGCCTCGAACGCGACGCCGCCGGTCATGGCGCCGTCGCCGACGACCGCGACCACCTTGCCGTCCTCGCCGTGCCCGGCCAGCATCCCCTGCTTGAGCCCGACCGCGTACCCGATCGCGGTGGACGCGTGACCGGCCCCCATGATGTCGTGGCGCGACTCGGGTATCGAGCAAAACGGGGCCAGGCCGCCGTACTTCCGGATCGTGTGCAGCTCATCGCGCCGGCCGGTCAGCACCTTGTGCGGATACGCCTGGTGGCCGACGTCCCAGAGGATCTTGTCTCGCGGTGAATCGAGCAGCGAGTGCAGCGCCACCGCCAGCTCGCACGCGCCGAGGTTGGCGCCGAAGTGGCCGCCGATCTCGCCCACCGTGTCGATGATGTGTTCGCGCACCTCCTGGGCAACGGTCTGGAGCTGCTCGTCGGTCAGCGGATGCAGGCCCCTGGGTCCGTCGATGGTGGCCAGTAGTTTCGTCATCAGTAGGTTCGGGTCGCGATGAAGTCTGTGATCTGCTCGAGTTCCATGGCGCCGGATGGCGCGGCCTGGGCGAGCGCACTCCGGGCTCGCTGGTGCGATTCCCTGGCCAGGGCCCGAGCTCCATCGAGACCGAACTCGGTCACGTAGGTGCGCTTGCCCAATCGCTCGTCGCTGCCCTGAGGCTTTCCGAGCGTCTCCTGCGATCCGGTGACGTCGAGAATGTCGTCAACGATCTGGAAGAGCACGCCCAATTCGCTTGCAAAGGATCGGAACGAAGACATTGTGTCACGTATGTGCCCGCCCACGAGGACCAGTACGCATTCGATGCTGGCGCCGATCAGGCGGCCGGTCTTGAGCTCGTGCAGGCGGCGCAGCCCGGCGGGGCCGTCGGGAGCGGTGCCGGCGACGTCGATGAACTGCCCGCCGACCATGCCCTGCACCCCGGTGGCGGCCGCCAGCTCGCGGGCCGCCGCCAGCAGGCCGGCGGGCTCGCCCGGCTGCTGCTCCAGCAGCAGCCGGAACGCCTCGGCGTAGAGACCGTCGCCGGCCAGGATCGCGACGTCCTCGCCAAAGGCCCGATGACAGGTCGGACGGCCGCGGCGCAAGTCGTCGTCGTCCATCGCCGGAAGGTCGTCGTGAATCAGCGAGTAGGTGTGGATCAGCTCGATCGCGGCGGCGAGTGGCAGCACGGAGCCCGGCTCCCAGCCGACGGCCGCCGCGGTGGCCAGTGTCAGGACCGGCCGGATCCGCTTTCCGCCGGCGAGCAGCGAATACCGCATCGCCTGCTCCAGGCCGGCACACGCCTCCTCGTTGCTGAAGCGCAGGTCCTCGAGGAAACCGTCCACCTCCACTCGGAGCTGCTCTGGGTAGCCCGGCGCCAAGTCCGTCGCCGGCAAATTATCCGGCCGGCAGCGGAAGCTGCCCCGGAAGGTCCGGCAGCGGCTCCAGCGCAGCGCGCATGCGCTCGTCGACCTCCGCGCTGGCCTCGGACGCCAAGCGAGCGAGTTCCTCGATCTGCATCAGTGTGGCTTCTGGATCCAGCTCTCCCGCGCGCAGCCGCTGGGCGGTGGTCTCGAGCCGCGCGGTGAGCTCGATGAGAGCATCGGTCACCCGTCAGAGGGTAGCGGGCGCCCGCCACAACCAACCCCCGGCCTAACATCGCTTCAACATGCGGTTCGAGATCCTCAGCGGCCGCGTGACCGCTAGCGCCGCCAGCGCCGCCTTCGCCGGTGCTACCGCTCGCCGTCCAGCGCCGCGTTCACCAGGCTGTCGGCGTGGGCGTTCCTGGCCCGCGGGACGGTGCGGATCCGCCAGACCCCGAACCCGCCCAATGCGTCGGTCGCCTCGAGATGCAGAGGCTTCATCGCCGGGTGCTTGACCCTGTAGGCGCCGGTCAGCTGCTTCGCGATCAGCTCCGAGTCGTTGACGATCTCGACCTCGTCGGCGCCCAGATCGCGGGCTCGCTCGAGCCCCCGGATCAGCGCCCGGTATTCGGCCACGTTGTTGCTCGCGACCCCGATTCGCTCGGCCACCTCGTCGAGCACGGTGCCGCCGGGGTCCGAGACGACCACGCCGATCGCGGCCGGCCCCGGGTTGCCCCGCGCTCCGCCGTCCACATGGACGACGAGCTTCATCCGCCGGCCTTCACTCGATCGTCAGATCAGGATGGTCCCCGGGTACGCGCACCCGCCGGCGATCACGCACATGGCGCTGGCCGCGGTCGGAGTTGCCGCCGTCACCCGACCCCCGGCGCGATGTCCGGCGGCGATCGACGATCACCGTCACGTTGGTGTCGTCGGCGTAGTAGGCGGTGAGCTTGCCGCACAGCTCGTCGGCGAGCGATTCTGGGACGACGCAGTAGATCACGGGCAAGATGGTATGTCACCAGCGCGACGGTGCGCCATCGAACCTACGTCCACGCATCCTGCGCCGGACCCGCACGGGCTCAGGCGGCCAGCGCCAGCGCTCCGCGGTCGTCCGCGACGGCGTTGGCCTCGCGATCCTCGGCCGGCAGCTCGTCGAGCTCGTAGCCCTGCCCCGCGACCCGCACGCTCGGCTGATCATCGGAGAGGTCCACGTCATACCGATACCAGCACAGCTCCCAGGAGACGACCACGCCGACCACGCTGGCGCGCGCACCCGAGGGCCGCACCGAGACGGTGGGCACCCCCAGCGAACGGGCCACCCCGGCGACGGTCTTGCAGTGCTCGGAGGAGTTGAACAGATCGATCGCCGAGATGACCTTCTGCTCGGCGCTGGTCGGGACCGCCCGGACGTGACGCGGCTCGCGCGCCGGCGCACGGCTGCGCCGTGGCACCTCGGGCAACGCCTGAACGGGCTCGACCGCCTCGGGTGCCGGGGCGGTCGCGTTCCCGTTCGTGGTCTCGCGCTCGCGGCGATTCCAGAACCGCCCGAACAGTGACCGCCGGCGGTCCGAGCCGGCCGCGGAGCCGTCGAACGCCGGGACCGTCCCCTCGCGCACCCAGCCCTCATTCAGCGCCCGCGAGGTGCACAGCTCGCACACCGACCGCCGGCCGCCGCCGGCGATGTAGGTGTCGGCGCGCTCGCCGCGCAGCAGCGTGCGCCCACACACATCGCAGGACACCTGCGGGCTCGAGGTGCGGATGTCCCTCGTACTCATGGTCGAACGAGGGTACCAGCGTGACCCAGCCCTGAGACGCCGGCGAGGAGGCCGGGCCGGTCAGGCCCGCACGGCCTCCCGCTCGGCGCGAGCCTCGTCGACCACCTTGTTGGCGAGGTGCCCGGGAATCTCCTCATAGCGCAGGAACTCCATCGTGAACTCCCCGCGGCCGCCGGTGATCGAGCGCAGATCGGGAGCGTAGGAGAGCATCTCGGCCATCGGCACCTCGGCCTTGACCTCCTGCATCCCGGCTCCCGAGGGCTCCATGCCCATCGGCCGGCCGCGCCGCGAGTTCAGGTCCCCGATCACGTCGCCCACGACGTCATCGGGCGCGCTGACGGTGACCAGCATGATCGGCTCGAGCAGCACGGGTCCGGCCTGCTCCATGGCCTGCTTCATCGCGATCGAGCCGGCGATCTTGAACGCCATCTCCGAGGAGTCGACGGTGTGGTAGGAGCCGTCATAGAGCCGGACGCGGACATCCTTGACCGGGTAGCCGGCGACGACCCCCTCCCCCATCGCCTCGACCACCCCCTTCTCGACCGCGGGGATGAACCCGGACGGGATCACTCCCCCTTTGATCGCGTTGACGAACTCGAACCCGGCGCCGGACTCGAGCGGCTCGATCTCGAT
>JADGPN010000260.1 GCA_017882465.1 Solirubrobacteraceae bacterium | reverse complement strand
AAATGTTCGGATGGACCGCGGACCCCTCCGCCGGCGCCGTGCCGACGACGCCGTCTGCGTCGGCGGTGAAAGTCTCCGGTGGCGAAGTCAGCGAGGCCGACTCGCTCGTCATAACCAACAAAACAAGCGTGACGACCATCGCCTGCGTCTACGACCCCGCAAGCAAGGCCGGATAGCGACCACCGAGCGCATGAATGTCCAGGGCGCAGGTGCCCGCGGCTGAGTGCTTCTCCATGGCCACGACGAAGCAGGAGCGCTCTCAATCTTCGCGGTGGAAGTGTCGATAGCCTGCGCAGCGTGATGTCCGGCCTACTCGACGGGCGTTGCCTGTGCGGACGCCTGACCTACCGCTGCGACGGCGAGCCCCTGGTGACGGTCGTCTGCCACTGCAAGGACTGCCAGCGCCAGACAGGCTCGGCCTTCTCGATCTTCGTCGTCGTCCCGCGCGCAACGCTCCATGTCGGGGGCGACACGCTCGCCACGTATGTGACCGTGGGGGCCGATTCCGGCGAGGAACGTCAGCGCCAGTTCTGCTCGAAGTGCGGTTCGCCCGTCGTCACGCTGTTGGCCGAGCAGCCGGAGCTCGCGGTCATCAAGGCGGGAACGCTCAACGACCCCTCGTGGCTGTCGCCCACCCTTGAGGTTTGGTGCGGCTCGGCTCAGCCGTGGCTTGCGCCCATCGAGAACAGCAGGCGGCTCGCCCGCGGCCTGCCGGCCTGACTGGACAGCTTCTATCAAGCACTGCGCCATCAGGGTTCTGGGGCCTTCCGTGCCCCATTTGCTCAGTCGCGGTGGCGCCGGACGGCCAGCTTGAGATTGCCGCTCCGCGTTTCTTTCGAGGCGGAGCGGCCCGTTCAGGCCCTTGAGATGGGGTCGTCTTGAGCGTTGCGAGACGAGAGGTCTGAGGCTTCTGCTCGCCGCTGACGGGGGAGTCTCGAGGGGGCAAGCCGAACCTCTCGACGTACCTGCGTCGTCGGCTCATGTGCGTCGCTTCGTTCGCCCGTCCCAACGCCGGACTGCTGGTCCTCGTCCAGAGCAAGCACGAGCTGGGCGACCGCCGAGGGCGGCCGCTAAGACACGGGATGCCGGCGTCTCCGAGGTCTACGCGGGTGGCGGGTCGCGCTCGAGCCCACGCGAGCGCGAATCGTCGCTCGCCGTTCCGCCCGGCTGCTCGTCCGTCAACCGGAAGACCGGGTGGCGCGAAGCTTCGCTCACGAAACCGTCGAGCGGCGAGTCCGGTGTGACGTCGAAGAAGGGACGGACGGCCGTCACGCGCTTGAGGTACTGCTGCAGGACAGGTGCTGACTGGTCGGAGGCGATCTCCTCGATGCGCAGCGTCTCGGAACGTCCGGCGCGTCTGATTTCGACCTTGCCGGCAGCGCGGGCGTTGCGCACCCAGCCGACCTCGCCATACGGCGCGACAAGCCAGCGCTCACCGTCTTCGATCAGCCTAACCGGGGTTGAATAGGCGCGGCCGGTCTTGCGCCCGCGAACCGTGAGGATGTACGTGTGCCGGCCCGCCAACCCAAAGCGCGTGAGCGAACCGATCACGGCATTCATGACGCGCTGCGATGCGCCGAGGCGGTATGTCGCGCTCACGCGGGAAGTCTAGCTCCGCCATTAAGGGGCGGTCTGTCGAGCGCCACGTAGGAGACTCGCTGCTCTGTCCGTCACACGCGCTTTTCTCGACGAGCGAGGCGCGCACTCCTGCTGTTCCGCAATCTTGTCGGACACGGCGCCAGTCTGCCCCCCCGCGGGAAGCTGCCCTGGTGCGTAGTTTGTCCTGATTGACCTCGGGATAGCGCCGATGACGCCGGGGTCACGGCGCGCGATCCTTGCAGCGTGACGAACGTTCTGGTTGCCCACGCTTCAAAGCGCGGCTCGACCGCGGAGATCGGGGACGCGATCGCCGAGACGCTACGGCAGTCCGGGCTTAGCGTCGACTGCATCGAGGCCGGAGAGGTCAGCAGCGTTGAGCCCATATGACGCGGTTGTGCTCGGGAGCGCCTTGTACATCAAGCGTTGGCGCGGCGATGCCAAGCACTTTCTCCGCAAGCACGATCAGGAGCTCCCGCAGCGGCCGTTCTGGGTGTTCAGCTCGGGACCGATCGGAGAGCCGAAAGGCGAGGTCGACTCGTCCTGGCTGGAGCCGCCAAAGATAATCGAGCAGAGGTCGCTCGCCTCGGTGCGCGGGGACACGTTGTGTTTGGCGGCCGCATGCCTCTCAATCCCCGCGGGCCGATGGAGCACGCGATGGTCAAGAACACACCGCCTGAGTACCGCGACCGGCGCGACTGGGACGAGATTCGAACGTGGGCTGCGGGCATCGCATCCGAGTTGGGCGCCGCGGTGCCCAGCGCGTAGTCGCCGTTCGGCCACGCGATGACGTCGATGAGACAAGAGCCGTTGGTGACGTCGGCCGACGAACCGCTGTTACTCGACAGCTACCTCGGCGAGTACGACGTGGCGGAGGTTCACGCCTGCATCGTGAACGGGGACGTGAGGGCGACTTGGGAGGCGATCAGGAATGCAGACCTCTCGAGCATCCCGGTGGTGCATTCGCTGCTCGTGCTCCGCAGCCTCCCCGGGCGCCTCAGGGCGATCAACAGCGGCCAGGCGGCGCCCGCTCCCCCTCCGTTCAGCTTTGGTGACATGCCGCGGGTCGGCTTTCAGCTGCTCGGTGAGCGTCCTGCCGAGATCGCCTTTGGTTTCGTCGGTAAACCCTGGAAGGTCGGTGCCGAACAGCCACTCGCGATCGGACGCGACGACTTCGCCGCCTTTAACGATCCCGGTTACGCCAAGGTCGCCTTCAGCATCCGGGCCAAGCCATACGGAACCCACCGAACGCTGATCACGACCGAGACACGTACAGCGACGACCGACGCCGCCACTAGGCGCCGGTTCGCCGCCTACTGGAAGCTGATCGGTCCGTTCAGCGCCCTGATTCGGCGACTGATCCTTCGACAGGTCACGTCCCACGTCGAAACGCCCACCGCGACGACGTGACGCGGTTGTGACGGTGAGTGGAATTAGCATGCGCGCACAATGAATCAGGAGGTGATCGTCTACGGGTCGATGTTCGGTAACACGCACGCGATCGCTGATGCCGTTGGCAAGGGCCTCGCACCGGTGCTCGAAGTCGTCGTGGTTCACTGGCTGAGGCAGGCCGCGAGCGGTTGGTCGACCCCGACCTGCTCGTGGTTGGCGGGCCTACCCATTTTCACGGCATGAGTCGCCCAGGCACCCGCATGTGGGCGGCCGCTACTGCGCGAAAGCCCGGCAACGATCTGGTGCTCGATCGCGACGCTCAAGGCCCAGGCGTGCGTGACTGGCTCACGTCGCTCGGCCACACAAAGGTTGCTGCCTTCGACACCCTTTCAGCGGTCCGGCGGTTCTTAGGGGTAGGGCGTCAAAGGCAATCAGCCGAAAGCTTCGCAAGCACGGGTTCGAGGTGGTCGCCAAGCCTGAGAGCTTCTTCGTCAGTTTGAAGAATCACCTCGAACCGGCGAGGAGGCCCGAGCCCAAGAATGGGGCCAACGGCTCGCGGCAAGCGTTGTATCGAGCGGCAGCACCGATGCGGACCGTCCGGGGCGACCACCCGCGTCCAAGGAGACGTGATGGCCGAGGTGATGATCCCCACTCAGGGTGAGCTGCCGTCCTACCTGGCGACACCTGGGGGCGAGGGCCCCTGGCCGGGTGTCGTCGTCATCCACGACGCATCGGGAATGAGCCAGGACTTACGCAATCAGGCTGACTGGCTTGCGGGCGAAGGGTACCTCGCCGTAGCGCCGGACCTCTTCCATGCGGGGAGGTTGGCCTGCATGATCTCGGTCATGCGCGACGTGCGCGCCGGACGGGGAAGGTCGTTCGACGAGATCGAGGCGGCACGCGTCTGACTGGAGGCCCGGGAGGACTGCACGGGCAGGATCGGTGTGATCGGCTACTGCATGGGAGGGGGGTTCGCTTTGCTGCTCGCAGCCGGTCGCGGGTTTACGGTCTCGAGCGTCAACTACGGCACCGCTCCGAAGGACGCCTACACGGCCAGCTTCCTGCGAGGGGCTTGCCCGATCGTCGGAAGCTACGTCTCGCCAGGATCGGGCTACCACGAGGAATCTGCACGCGATGCACGCCGGCGCATTCTCGCGTTCTTCGAAGCGCACTTGAAGCCGTAGAGGGGCGAGACCGCCCGGTACTGCCGGTTCCGCGTGGGGCAGACCGGGCCACCGGTCGGGATCGCTACGGCAAGGCGGCGGCGTTAGCCGGTTGCGATGCCCCGGAAGGCCTGCCCCCCTCGCGACGAGACGCGACACAGAGGGCGGGAGAAGTCGCCGCAACGCTTCCTTGACGAGGACCAGCACCGACGCCGGGTCGCGTCGGCTGCCGCTCCTGCCGTCGCAATGGGAGCCTGGCGGTGGTTCGCTTGACGTTGGAGAGTGAGACGGCGATCCGATGAAGCACCGGCCTCAGTGACGCCAGTCCCGAAAGCCGGCAGCGCAGAGACCTGCTCTCGCGATGTCTCGAGCATCCGGCCTCTGCTCGCGGCCGCCCTCGTTTGCGCGGAACTCAAGGCCCGCGAAAACGCTAGCCGCGATGCTCATGGCTGCGAGCGCGATGAGGGAAAGCGGCCATCTCCGCTCGGCCGGCAAGATCGCCGCATCGCCGCTGAGGGAGCCATCACACCGCTCGGGCGAGGTGGCCGCCCTCGGCGCGATCCAGCAGTCTCGATCACGCTTCTCCTCCTGAGCAATCTCAGCAGCCAGGGCGTATCCGCCGGCCAGAGTTCCGCTCCGCGGCCTTTGCAGGAGACGGGCGTCTCGACGTGTTAGCTGACCCGCGGCTTGCGAGCAAGCGTCTGGCGGATCCGCGGAGACATCCGTGACCCGCTTGCTGGCGACCAAGGTCAGCTTGGCTGAGCTAACGATCGCGCGGTCCCTGCGCGCGATGCAATCGCCCAGGGCCAGAAGCCCAAGCCGCGCCTACCCGGGTGATCGCTCTCGACGGCGAGCGCTCGTGTGCCGGTGCCGGTCGGCGTGATCGCTTATCTGTGCAGGCGCCTCGTGTCAAGCGGCCGCTGGCAGTTTTCTTGGTTGGCCGTCGGGGTCGTTAGACCTCGACTTCGTTGCGGCTGAGCGCCGGTAGCGGCGGTCGGTCACCCGTAGGGCGGTCCGCAGGGCCGAGCGCGTAGCGCTTGACAGGCGCCGTGATGGCGCTATCGGTTGGGGTGGTGTGCGCGCGGGCGCCCAGGCTTATCTCGGTCCGCGACCTGGGGTTGGCTCCCGGCCGGTGACAGGATGGTTGATGGGGTGTTGTTCCCGCTGGGTGAAGCGTTGCGGCCGCTCGGTCTTTGCGGGCCGTCCACGCGAACGTGGCGGCAGCGATCTGTCGGGAGCCGGCCGCGGTGCATCGGTGTTGGTAAGGAGACCAGGCGCGCACGGAGAAGAGTTCGTTGTTCAGGCGGGCGCGAGCGCGTCGTCGCCGAGTTCGCGGAGCGTGTGGTAGCTGCGTTTCAGGAGTTTGCGCATGACGCTGAGCAGCGCGCGGTTGTCGCCCAGGCGCTCGGCGGCTTGCTGGTAGTAGGCGTGGTCGGGGCTCGTCTTGCGTCTCGCGGTCTGCGCGGCCTCATACAGCGCCCAGCGCAGCACGGGCGGTCCTTGCCGGGACAGGTGCCCGGGCGCGCGGCGCTTGTCAGACGCGTGCACGGTGATGTCCAGGCCGCCGTAACGGACCGCTTCGCGCGAGGATGAGAACCGTCGCGCGTCGCCGAGCTCTGAGAGGATCACGACGCTCGTCAACGGACCGATCCCGTAGTGCGCCTGAATCGCTTTGCACCCGGCCTGGCGGCGCGCATAGCAGCGCAATTCCCTGTCGAGCGGCGCGACCTGGGCATCGATGGCGTCGATCATCGCCAGCGCGACCGTGATCTGCCCGCGCGCGGCGCCGGTCAGCGCCAACTGCCCGACCCACGCTCGGTTCTCGCCTGTGAGCAGACCGGCACGCTTGGGCAGC
>JADGPN010000259.1 GCA_017882465.1 Solirubrobacteraceae bacterium | reverse complement strand
GCGGCGCAAGCGTCGGGATGCGGCGCGCGAGGCGGTTCGCGCGGATCAGCCGGACGGGCGATCTCGGCCTCGAGAGTTCGTACCGACCAGCATCCTTCGGCGGCACGCCGAGCGAGCGTGCGTCGGCGGTGATGGTCTGCCTCGGTGAGCAGCGCCTTGCCGTGGCCTTTGGTGAGGGCGCCGGCGTCGATCAGCTGGATGGCTTCGTCGGGTAGCTCGAGCAGGCGGACGGTGTGCGCGATGTCGGTGCGGCTGCGTCCGAGCCGTTTCGCTAGGAGGGTCGCTGTGACCCGGAGGTCCTCGAGCAGCACGGCGATCGTTCTGGCCTGTTCGATCGGGGACAGGTCTTCGCGGGCGATGTTCTCGATCAGCGCAACTTCTAGCGATCCAGATCCGTCGAGCCCGTCGTCGATCAGCGCCGGAATGGTGGAACACCCAGCGAGTTGTGCTGCTCGCCACCGCCGCTCGCCGGCGACCAGCTCGTACCCGCTGGTGGCGCTAGGCCGGACGATGATTGGCTGCAGCACACCCCGCTCGCGAATCGACTCGGACACCGAGCAGAGCGAGTTCTGTTCGAAATGCTTGCGGGGCTGGTCGGGGTTGGAGTGGATCTCTTGGAGCGCGAGCTCCCGCAGGCGGTTGACGCCGACGCCTCCCGCGGATGGTTCGCCCTCGGCATTCACAGCGTCGCGTTGCGGTGCTGCGCCGGCGGCTACCGGGTCGTCGATCCTCAGTCCACGTTTCTGTGTCGCGCTCATCGGGCGCTCACCCCTGCGAGCTGCTCGACCAGCAGTTGGTAGGCCAGTGCTGGGGAACTGTCCGGGGCACTCAGCGCGAGCGGCACGCGCTCGGTAGCGGCGCGCGCGACGGCCGCCGAGCGTAGGCGCACCCGCGCTGCCGGCGCGAGGTCGTAGCCGATCAGGGCGTCCTCGATGCGCCGGCTGCTGATTCTCTGCGGCTGCCAGCGGGTCAGCACGACGATCAGTCCGGGCGCCGTCGCGGCGAGGCGCTCGACGAGCCTTGTGATCGTGACGCGCAGCTCGAGGATTCCGTGCAGCGATGCCTCGTCCTCGGCGCTCACACCGGGGCGAGCACCCGGTCGGCGCACACGAGCGCGTTGACCGTCAGTAGCCCTAGGTTCGGTGGCGTATCGATCACTACGTGGTCGTAGCCGCCGAGCACCGGGTCGAGCGCGTCGCGTAGGAACCGCTCATGCCCCATCTCCCCGACAAGGCTCATCTCGAACTCCGGCAAGCTCCCGCGCCCCCGGGATCACGTCGACGCCGTGAACGTCGGCGACGATCGCCTCGTCGACGCCGGCGCGACCGGCGAGCACGTCGACAAGATTCACGCCCAGGGAGCGCACCTCGAGCCCGAGCTGGCGGGTGAGTGCGAACTGGGGATCGGTATCGACGACCAGCACGCGCTGCCCCTCGCGAGCGAGCAGCACGCCGACGTTGATCGCGGTGGTCGTTTTGCCGACCCCGCCCTTTTGCTGCGCAACGACAGTGACCATCACGACACCTCCATGGGGTTGGTTCCAAAACTGGACACGCATGACAACGAGGCGAGTCATCGCGCTCCGATCGCCCGGCGCTCGGGCTCATCGGCGATCCGCAGCACCCGCCCGACGCGCTGCGCACTACCAGCGAGCAGCTGCCCGTACCGCTCACGGACCCAGGTGAGCGTCTCGGCCGGCCCCGCGACCAGCAACGCCCCGCTGTTGCCGATCGCAATCAGCTCTAACGGATCGAGCCAAATCTCGAACGTGCTCTCCCCGACCGTCTCGCGCAGCAGCGTTCGGATGCTTTGCCAGTCGTCGCGGTCCTCGGGCGACGGCAGCCCAAGGTTGTGACGCACCGCCCCAAGGTCGATGCGCACCGACCGGCGGCGTTCGCGGCCTCGCTCGGTCACGTACGTCTCCTGGACGACCACGCAGTCATCGCTCTGCCCCCCTTCAGGGGGGCTGGGGGGGTGTTCTTTTGGTTCTGGGGTTCTGGGGTTCCTTCCCGCGCGCGCGTTGGGCGCCGGGGTTTCTGCCGGGGTTTCTGCCGGGGTTTTCGCCCCTTCCGGGTCGAAAAGTGTCCGGTCCTGACCGCCCTTTACGTCGGAAACCCCGGTCAGGACCGGACGGTTTACGGGAGAAAGTGTCCGACCGTGACCGCCCTTTACGTCGGAAACCCCGGTCAGGACCGGACGGTTTGCGGGAGAAAGTGTCCGATCCTGACCGCCCTTTACCGACACGACCTCGTCGTTCCCGCCGACCTCGGCCACGCCACCCACGAGCGCCTCAACGTCGGTCGGCGCCTCTTCCAGCTCGGGCTCGGCGAGCGACACGACGAGTGGCCGCGCACCGGCCGGCGGAGCGACACGCCGCCCCGACGACGGACGCCTCGGCTCGCCCGCCACCAGCCGCGGGTCCGGAACCTGCCAACGGTTTGTGTTCCCACGTCCGCCGACCCCGCTGAGCAAGATCAACTCGCCCGACGCGAGCAGCGCCTGCCGGGCGCGGCGATAGGTCCTGTCCGCGAGTCCCGCCGCAGCGCACAGCTGCTCAGTCGAGAGATCCTCGACGACGCATTCCCCGTCGGCGAGAGCGGCCATCGCCGCCAACAGCACACGCGCAGGGCCGCGAGCAGAACTGTACCCGAGCACGACCTCGAACAGCCCAGCGTTGATCTCGCCCTCGTACCACGGACCTTCGTTCGCGAACCGCAACGCGAGCGTGCTCGAACGCCCGCGACCAGTGGCAGCCTCTTCAACGATGACGAGACCGCGGCGCACGAGCTGCTCGCGCGCCTCGAGGTAGCGACTCCGCCTCAGCCCTGCACGCGCGGCGGCCGCCGGCGCGCCCGGCCAAGCGCGGTTCTCGCGGTCGGCGAAGCTCGCAAGCGAGAATGCCACCAACCGCTCACCTGACGAGAGGTCGTCGCGCGCGAGACCTGCGGCGATCGCGTGCCGGCTCACAGCGAGCCTCCCGCCGCCCCCATGTGATCCGCGGCGAAAAGCAGCGAGCCAGAGCGCAGCCGGTCCGGGGCAGCCGCGATCGCACGCGCTCGTGGATCCGTCCACGGCGTGGCTAAACTGTGCTCTCGTCCTGCCACGGACTCAGAGCCTTTGTTGTTGGTTCGATCCCCCTCAGCTGTTGTCGCAGCTGGCCAGGGGGTCGAAGCCGTTAAGGGGGGAATACCCCGCCGCGACGGTCGCCCGCGCGGCGGAGGCCCCGACTGTGAGGAACTCAACTGCTAGTGATCACCTCCTCGGAGCGTCGGTGCTCCGAGGAGGGGGCGACGCCGCCATGATCGGCACGTCACCGCTGGTCCGCGCACGCGTTTGCGCGGACCAGACTCCCGACAAACCCCTGCAAACGGTTACAGAAATCTGAACCGGCCACCGGGTCGAGAGTCGATAAACGCCCAGCAAATCAGCACAATTGGTGCGAAAACAGCTTCTGGATCGCACCCAGGAGGTCGCCGGTTCGAGCCCGGCTAGCTCCATTCGTTGGAAAGACCTGCAAGGAAGCGGGTTTCTTTCGCCGGGCTGCTCGACGCATGACACCCGCACGACTCGTTGAGGGTGCATATGGGGTGCATCAGCCTCGGGCGATGCCCGACCGCCTCTCCGGCGGCGCATGCGCTGAGGCCGGCTGAACAGCCGCCGACTCCGTCACCAGCGAGTTGTGCTTGCCGCGCATAGGAGGGCCGGGCGACGTAACGAGAGGCTCCCTGCTTCCGGAATTTTCGGGGTTGTGGATCCGTCCCGGGGCACCGCTTTACGCGTGCCCCGCATTCGCGAGATAGCAGGACGTCGGACTCGACCGGGACGGCGCCGGACGGGGCGACGACCCGGCGGGTCTCGAGATTGGCGACAAGCGGGGAAGCGGTCGAGTATCGACGCACGCCCCCGCAAAGCGCGGCGTCCGGGGCGCGCGCCGACGCCCAGACCCGACGCTTGTGCTCGCGGCGAGGAGCGGGCCGCGACCGACAGGCGGTTTTGGTTCCGCGTTGGTGCCGAGGCGGAGCGTCCCTGGGCCGGCTTGTCCGGTAGCGGCTTTCGCGCGTCCGTTGGGCCGTCCGGTTGTGAGGTCGCGGCGCGGACAGTTGATGTGGTTGGAGGCTCAGTCGTGCGCGGGGGCACGCGCCGCGATCTCGGCCGCCGTGAGCTTCTCGAGGCGTGCGCTGAGCATCCATTCTTGGTCAAAGGGATCCTTCAGGCGGCCGCCGCGTTCGCCGTAGAACTGGTCGGCCAGTGGGTGCAGGACCTGGGCTCCGGCAGCGACGGCCCGCTCCCATGCGGCGTCGACATCCGGCCAGTAGGTGCAGAGCAGCGCCATGTAGCCCTCGTCCTCGGTGACCATCACGATCGAGTCCCCGATCCGAAGCTCGGCGTGGATCAGTGTCCCGTCGGGCGCGCAGTGACGCTCGCCGACCTCGCTTGCCCCGAACGCCTTGGCGTAGAAGTCGATCGCGGCCGCGGCATCGGTGAGGGCCAGCCGGGGCGTGACGGTGTGCAGGTGCTCGGGTACGGGCGCGACTGTCTGCTCGGCGGCCGGCGCGTCCGTCTGCTCGGAGGAGGCCGGCGATCGGGTTGTGTCGTGCCAGAGTCCGATCACGTTCCCGGCGGGGTCGCGGAACGTGGCGACGGTGAGCTGCCCCTCGGGGTAAGGCTCGCTGAGGATCGCGCCACCCTGCGCGGCGATCAGGGCGACGGTCGCCTCGATGTCCGCGACATAGATATACGGCAGTAGTCCCGGCCCGGCCGCGGGGAGATGGTCGCTGACCCAGGCGCCGCTGAGCAGCCCGCTGGCGTCGTCGAAGCTGGGACGATCGCTGTCGGGACGGTTGATGCTCCAGCCGAACACGTCCCGGTAGAACGCCGACGCCCGGCGGGTGTCCGTTGCCGGGATGTGGAGATAGGTGACCGCGCCCGGTCGGGCGAGCCCGGTGTCGATGCTGTGCCCGTCGCCAGCTGCCGCCCGCTGGTTGGTCTGCTCGCTCATGATGTCCTCCGCCTCGATGTGGATGTAGTCGACCGCGACGGACGCGAGCGCGTCGCCGCCGCCGATGTTGCGGACTCGCCCGCCAAAAGAAGCTTGTGGACACTGTCGATGAACCACGCCTCGAACCGCTCGGCAGTCCAACCACGGTCCCTGGTCAGGGCGATGAATCCGTGAGGATCCATCAGCAGCCAGACCGTGTCGATCGCCTGCTCCCGCGTGATCTCGCGTCGAAGCGAAGCGCGGGCGATCAGCTCGTCGACCAGCCACGCCGCGGTCTCGGCCCGTTGACCACGGAGCTGATCGGCCAGAGCCGACATCGACTCGTCGTGGTTGGCGGCCTCGAACGCGGCGAGGATAGGGCCGGCCGAGCGCTGCTCTCCCTCGACAAGAACGCGACCGACGATCGCCAGGAACTCTCCGACGGACGAGGCCTCCTGAGCTCTCTGCGCCCACGCGCGCTTCAGCATCGGGACCGGCTCGGCATCCCCCCGGATCGCGGAGCTGATCGCCGCCCGAAGCAGCTGGGATTTCGTGCCGAAGACCAGTTCCACGGTCGGCACCGACACGCCAGCGGCCTCCGCCACCGCACGCATCGAAGTCGCCACATACCCCCTGCGCTCAAACTCCGCGCTCGCCACCGCGAGAATCCGCTCCCGCGTCTCACGAGCCTGCCGCTCCCGCCGCTCGGACCGGTAGCTCCGCTTCGGAATCGCTTTGAGCTTCGTCGACGACACAACCCGATATTAGCTATGGACCACCACTAGTCAATCAAGGACCTCTTGCTTGGCGCGGCCTGCGGGGACGGAAGCGCCGGAAGCGGAGCCGCGCTGTCCGACGCGGCCGCTGATCCGCGCTAGCCGCGCGGAGCGGAGCCTACGGTGAGCGAGTGAGATGTGCGCGCTGTGACTGACGCACCTTCGAGATGCGGTGCGCTCCTGCTCCCCGGAGCGGGTTGCACACGCTCAGCTGACGGTAGATGATCCCCATGCCGGCGCGAGGTCGATCCGC
>JADGPN010000258.1 GCA_017882465.1 Solirubrobacteraceae bacterium | reverse complement strand
GCAGACACGGTGACCAGCCTACCCACCGCTTCCGGTCGAACCCCGGCCATACCCATCGAGGGTTGCGACAGGCTTGCGACAGCGGCCTGAAGTCACCCTCTCGCATCCCCGGGTTCGAATCCCGGTAGCGGTACTAGCTTTATCCCTGCAAATGAGCACTTTTGGGGCAGCGAAAAGGGGCTTTGGGGGCAGGTTTGGGGGCAGGCTGCAAGAAGATCCGCCGCCCGTGACCGCAAGAGAACGGGGCGAATCTCGGGCCTACAGTGACCGGGTCTGGAGCGTCTGGCGCCGGTGACAGGATCGAGCGATGGCACAGCTCAGGGCGAGCGAGAGCGCGTCCGGCTGCGGCCGTCAGCTTGAGGCGGTCGCGACGTGAACTACGCGCACCGTCAGCAGTATCGCCGGCTCTCTCACGCCGGCAAAGCAGGCCTGGGAAGCGTCATCGCCGCGCTGTTCGGATTTGTGATCGCGAGCGCGGGAGCGGCGGCGCTCGCCGGGCTGCTGCTCCTGGCAGCCGTAGGGCTGGGTCTCTACGCTCGGCACTGGCTTTCGCTCGCTGGTCGCAGTCGAGTCGGCGCCCGCTCGGAGGACGAGGTGCAGCGCGTGCTCGCCCCTCTCGAGGCGGAGGGGTGGCGGCTTCGGCACTCGCTGCCGTGGCAGGGTTGGGGGGACATCGACTCGGTGGCGATCGCGCCCACCGGCATTGCTGTCGCGATCGAGACGAAGACCAGGACGTACGACCAGCGCCATCTCGCTCGGGTGCGCGAGCAGGTCGCCTGGCTGTCAAGGCGCCGGCGAAGATGGGCACGCAGCGGCGCCCTTGCAGTCCTATGTCTCGTCCGTGCGCGTGGCCTCGAGCGCGTCGAGCAGGACGTTGTCGTGGTCTCTATCGACCGGTTGACGCATGTTCTTCGCGTCGTGGCGGGGATGGGTCCAGACGCCCGTCCAAGCAGTTGACGGCGGATCGAGGCGAGCGCTGCTCCGCCGCGCTTTACCCTGGTGGTGATGGCGATCATCGTCTGCCCGACCTGCAATGCGCGCAATCGCGTGAGCCCGATCACTCGGGGAGTCCCGCGATGCTCGCGGTGCAAGTCGACGCTCCCATGGGTCGTCGATGCGGACGCCGACACGTTCGCGGCCGAGACGACTGCGTCCGTGCCCGTGGTGGTCGATTTCTGGGCGGCGTGGTGCGGGCCCTGTCGGATGATCTCGCCCGTGCTTGAAGACCTCGCAAAGAGTCACGCGGGAAACGTGAAGGTCGTGAAGGTCGACGTCGACGCGAATCCCGGACTCGCTTCCAAGTTTGGCGCGCAGTCGATCCCGTTGCTCGTCGTGATCCGGGACGGGAGAGAGGCCGACCGAGTTGTCGGCGCGCTTCCTCGCGCTGCGCTGGAGCAGCGACTGCGGCCAGTGCTCGCCGCCTGAGTGTTGATCCGGGCTCGACGTCCGCCGACGGGGCGTCTCTCCAGGCGCGGCGTCGTTTGGGCCGCGGGTCAACGAGGTCCGCGACGTGATGGCGAGGGTTGCAGCGAATGCGCGCCGACTCGCCGGCGACCAGAGGATGCTCGTGGGCGAATCCGATTCGTACGCCGGCGCCATCGGCCGGCCGGATCGTGACGACCGAATCGTCGCCGAAGCGCTCGCCCCGTCCGACGGTGCCGAGGTGGCGAAAGCATTCGTCGGCGACTTGCGCGCTTTCCGCAAAGGAAGGCCGTCGCCAGCGGCGACGAGATGCTCGTCGAAGCGGCGAAGGAGGTCTCCGCGGGAGCGGCTGGTCACGAGCGCTCCCGCATCATCACGAGCGCCCAGCAGCCGCGGATCGGCCAAGCGGCTCTTCTGGGTCTCGTCCGTTGCGGCACCAGACTCGCCGCCCGGCTCGCTCACGCTCGCCGAGGCAAAGCAGGCGCCGCGGCCCTCCTTCGAAGAGCCGCTGGGCGTTGGCGGAGAGGTAGAGCTCACGGGCCTCGTCTCCGAACGCGAGGGCATCGAGGTCGGCCAGCGCCGGCTCGTGGAAGATCATCGGGTAGTTGGTGCCGAACAGGACCTTGCGGCGGCCGTTGGACGTGCGCAGTAGGCGGCGAGCTCGGGAGGGATCCGTTTGCTGACGATGCATTTGGTCGGGCCCCGGCTGGATCACTTGACCGCCAGGAACAGGTAGCGGTTGAGACTGAAGAAGTACTCGCGCCCGAGGCCAGTCAGATCGGCCGCCCACGCTTGCGCCTCGGCCTCGGTCACGCCGCGATGGCCCGGGACGAACCTGGCGACGAACTTGATCACCCCAGCGCTGAACGTCTGCGAGTCGTAGCCGGCGTTGAGGATCGGCAACACCTCGCCGCGCGTGACCGTGAACCCCGCTTCCTCGAGCAGGCCGGTCAGCCGGCGCGGCAAGTACGGATCGACGAGATGCTCGTCCCACGCCGCCAGGACGCGCAGCATCCGCCGGACATCACTCGAGCGCCACACGATCGAGTCCCAATCGGTGTCGACCACCAGCAGTCGGCCGCCCGGCCGCAGCACCCGATACGCCTCGGCCAACGCCGCCGGCATCTCGGACACATACTCGTAGACCTGCACTGCCGCGGCGGCGTCGAAGCTCTCAGCGGCGAACGGCAGCGCGCACGCGTCGCCCGCCTGGAACCGCACTGGAGCCGACCCCGCCACCGGCTCGCTCCGGCGCGCGGCGATCGCCAGCATCTGCTCGCTCGGGTCGATCCCGTGCACCGAACCGCTCGCCCCGACCGTCGCCGCGGCTTGTGCAGCGAGCAGGCCTGGGCCCGAACCGATATCGAGCACTTTCTCGCTGGGCTTGAGATCGAGCGCCGCCAGCTGCAGCCGGCGTTGCTCGACGATGTCGGGGGTCAGGTAGGTGGCCTCGAGTTGCTGCGAGACCTCCGCGTCGAACTGCATCACCTCTGGTATCTGCATGTCCCAGGTGGTGGCCCTGTGCGCACACGATCCGGCCGCGACCTTTGAGAAACCTACCGAACGGTCAGGGCTAGGTGGGCAGCGCCGGCTGGAGCCGGTCGCGTCCGATCGCGGAGACGAACTCCTCCACCGCCGCGAGGATGTCGTCGGTCGCCCCGACCCACGGATCGTGGTCGACTCGGGGAAGCTCGAGCAGCTGCGTCCCTGGGATCTGCTCTCAGATACCGGCTGTTGTCCGGCGAGAGCCACGCGTCCGGTGCGGCAGCTGACGAGACACGGCGCCCGCACGTCCGCGAGGCGATCACGGACGTCGAGGCGGTGTTGAGCTCGGCCAGCCGCCAGGCCATCCATAGGTTCGACGCTCGTGTACCTGTGCGGGAGAACCGCATGCACCGTTCGATGCAGCGGCGGGAGGAAATCGGGCCATTCGGCAAACTCGTGCGGCACAGGCGCCTCCCGCCGGCCCTACCGCCGCCGGCGTCCGCATCCGCCCTCGTCTTCGCGCCAAAGGCAGGGCCGCGCCGCCTGTTTCGCCTCGGCGAGCGGGAGCCCCGCCGGACGGCTGGTCTGAAGCCCGCAATGGACGACCACGAGGAGCTGGTGCATCGCGGCTGTTGGCTGCTCCAGTCCGCGATTGCAGAAGTAGCGCGTCAAGCGAAGAGCAGGGCTCTCGACGCCGTGGGGTCGCGGCCCTGAGATTCGCCACCTGCGGGGAAGACCGAGCCGGATCGAACGCACCTGCTCGCCGTCGAACTCGGGGCTCTCGGACCGCGTCGCGAGTGGCCCGGTTGTCAGATCGTGCCAATCACGGCCGCAGCGGGACCCCCGACCGCTGATCAGCGCCAGCGATCCCAATCTGGCGAAGCCATCGTCCCGACGGTCGTAGCCCGCGCGATCGCAACGGCGACCACTCGATAGCTTGACCGAGATGCCCGGTTCTGGCGAAGATCAGACATCGACGCGGCTAGCTCGTGGGACGGTGGGAGGACAGCCGGCAGGATCGACGATGTTGGAGAGGTCACGAGCCGATGAGCGAGACGCTACTGCGCACACCGCCTGCAGACTCGGGTCATGGCCCAGCTGAAGCTGCACACCGAGCGGCTAAGTCTCGTGCCGCTGGCCGATGAGCACCTCCCGTTCGAGATCGAGTTGGACTCCGATCCCGAAGTCATGAGATACATCACCGGTCGGGCGAGCTCACCTGAGGAGGTCAAGCGGGCCCACCGGCGCCGGCTTGCCGCCGCCGATGACGTGCCGGGCCTCGGATTCTGGGCGGGCTTCGCGGACGATGAGTTCGTCGGTTGGTGGATCCTGCAGCCGCCGAACGGACCTGATCAGCCAAGAATCGCGGGCGAGGCCGATCTCGGTTACCGGCTGCTGCGTCGGAATTGGCGACGTGGATACGCCAGCGAGGGCGCGCGAGAGTTGATCCGCTACGGCTTCAAGGACGTCGGCCTCAACCGGATCTTCGCTCAGCCCATGGCAGTTAACGCCGCGTCACGGGCCACCATGGTGGCTCTCGGCATGACCTTCACCCGAGCGTTCGTCTCCGGGGACCCCTATGACGATCTGGTCCCCGGCGCTGAGGCAGGCGAAGTCGAGTACGAAATCACAAGAACCGCCTGGCAGCATCGCTCAAGCTGAGACCCCGTTGGGCCAGTGGGGATCGTCCAGGCTTAGCGCTGTCGCGATCGCATTCATGTTCTCGTCAGCACGTGACGGGCGAGCCCCTTGGCGACGTAGGGCGTCGCCGTTGGGCCTGGTCGGCGCCCTCGCGCCCGATCGCGTCCGCCCGGATCGCTCGCGGTCGTCGCCGAGGCGGCTCGGGCTCTGCCACGGATCGTGCACGCGGCTGCCCCACCGTCGCCGACGCAGGGTGGCGCGCAGTCGAGGACGCAGCCGAGCGGCCTCGATGTCCGGGGCGTGGAAATTCGCCTCAGATGCGGTGAGTCTTATGCGCTGAGTTCGTCCGTGGGCTCGCGTGCCACCTCAGCGAAGACGTGCAGCGCGAGCATGCGCCCGAGTCCGTCCACGAGGGCCGCCGCGGTGTCGGGGGAATCTTCGTCGAGGTCGACGATCGCGCGCGATAGCCAGCGAACTGCCTCCTGGGCCTGCTCGACGAATGACGGCGGGTCGCGGTTCAGGCGTGCCGCCTGGAGGAGCGGACCGGCGATGTCGTAGACAGCCGGCAGCCACTCGTCTGCGTTGTAGTCGTGTGCCTGGCCGTCGAGCTCGAGGGCCTGATGACAGCGGTGCAGCGTTACTGCGCTGTTGTTCTCTGCGTTGCGGAGCAATTGGTCTCTGAGCGGGAGGGCTCCGGTTGCCGGCAGTACGTGGATCACGTGAATCGCGACGCTGAGGCTGGCGCATGCGGGAACGGCGCTCGCGAGCATGGCGATCGGCCGGCGAATCAGATGGTCCCGGTCGCATTCGGGCAGTTGCTCACCGCGTCGCTTGGCTTGGTGATATTGACCGGCGAGCTGTTCGTGGGTCCATCGACGTGCGAGCTGCTCGTAGGCGCTGGTGAGATCGCTCATGGGTCGGTCAGGGAGCATGACGTGAACGGGCGAGCGCTGCCGCGCGCGAGGGGCCGGGATTTCCAGCGGCGGGATGCGGCCGGCGCGACTCCATACCTACTCGGGAGTCATGGCCGCCTGGCTGATTGCTGCGATCGAGCGCCTCCCGCAACGTGCGCGGCATGTAGCTGTCGCTGCGATAGCGCTGCTGCTTCTCGCCGGTGCGATCACGTCTCTGACGCTCCAGGCAGGCAGGGGCCGGGAAGCTGGTCGGTCGTCCGTGACCGCGCATGCAGCACCGGCGCGCCGACCCGCCGCGCAGCCGACGTCGCCACGTCTGCGCCCGCCGGTTTCCGGGTCCAATCTGCGCCTCGCCAGTCGGGTCGCCAGCCGGTTCCTCCTTTCGTACCTGAAGTTCGCTTACGGCAGGGCCCACCCGACTTCGGTGGAGGCGGTCACGCCGGGGCTGCGCGGCCAGCTGATGCGGGATCGTGCCCAGCTCACGCCGGCCGAGCGCGCCCGCTATCCGCGCGTTGTGTCGCTGCGAGTGCTGGGTACGAATCCCGGGTT
>JADGPN010000057.1 GCA_017882465.1 Solirubrobacteraceae bacterium | reverse complement strand
CGCCGACTGCCGGCGATGGGCCCGGAGCCACCCCGTCGCCGGCGGCCACCGGCCCGGTGCCGCCGGCTCCGCCCGAGCGCCGCAGGGACGCCGCGCGGACCAGCTCGATCACCTGGTTGAGGCGCTCGGCGAGCTCGACGAGCTGATCGGGGTCCGGCCGCCGCAGCTCCTCGCGCACGGCGCTCCAGATCACCGCGTGCAGAACGTCGACCGCGTGCGAGGCGGTTTCGGTGACAGTTGCGCCCGCCAGCTCGCCGGTCCTGGACACAAGCAGCTCCAGCGCCCCGCCGGGCTCGAGTCGCCGCAGGTCGGAGTCGTCGGCCAGCGCGCGGGCGATCGCGTCGCACAGCCGCGGCCCGTCACGCGCGAGATCGGCCGCCAGGATCGCCGGAGCGCGCTCCAGGGGGACCTCCTCGACCAGGGCGAGCAGCCAGCCCTTGGCGATCTCCTCCGAGCGCGCCAGCAGTTCATCGAGCGGCGCGTCGGCGACTGGTCGAGCCCGGCGCCGGCGTGGCGCACCCTGCTGCATGGAGAGCTTCTATCACGATCCGCGGTCGTGATACGGCGGTCGTGATACCGAGGACAATGCCACGCATGGGCATGGGCATGGGCACGGCGCTCCTCACCATTGCGCAGGCGCGCGTCGCCGTCATGGCCGCTGCCAGGCCACTCGAGCGCGAATGCGTGGCTGTCACCGAGGCCCTGGATCGGGTGCTGGCGGAGGATCTGCGGGCCGCCGGCGACGTGCCGGGGTTCGCGAGCTCGGCCATGGACGGCTATGCCGTGATCGCGGGGGGCCCGGATCGCACACTCAGGATCATCGGCGAATCGCGGGCCGGTGCGCCGTCCGAGGACTCGGTGGGCGAAGGCGAGGCGATGTGCGTCTCGACGGGTGCGATGGTCCCGGCGGGCGCGACGGCCGTCGTCCGCCAGGAGGATGTCGAGGAGCGGGACGGCGCGGTGCATCTCGCCGCGGCCACACGCGTCGGAGCCGACATTCGCTCCCCGGGCGAGGATCTGCGCGCCGGAGCGCTCGTGCTGTCGGCGGGGACCAGGCTCGGAACCGCGGAGCTCGGCGCCGCGGTGGCGGCCGGCGCCGGCGAGGTGATCGCAGCCCGCCGGCCGCGCGTCGCCGTGCTCTGCACCGGCGACGAGCTGCGCGCGCCCGGGGAGTCGCTCGGCCCGGGCCAGATCCACAATTCCAACGCGGCCATGCTGGTCGCCTTCGCGACGCGGTGCGGCGGCGATGTGCGCCCGGCGGTGAGGCTGCGAGACGAGCGCGTGGGCACCGAGGCGGCGCTGGCCGAGGCGCTCGGCCGGGCAGACGTCGTCGTCGTCTCGGGTGGCGTGTCGGTCGGCCCGCACGATCACGTCAAGCCCGCCCTCGCCGCGCTCGGCGTGCCGGAGCACTTCTGGGGGGTCAACCTGCAGCCGGGAAAGCCGACCTGGTTCGGAGCCCGGGACGGCCGGCTCGTGTTCGGGCTGCCCGGAAACCCCGTGTCCGCGTTCGTCACCTTCGCCTTGTTCGCCCGGCCGGCGATCGCGGCGCTCCAGGGCCTGGCCGCCGAGGAGCAACTGGACGTTGCCGAGGCCGAGCTCGGCGCGCCGGCGAGGCGCAACCCGCACCGCGAGCAGGCGATCAGCGTGCGGGTGCAGCGACGCGGCGGCCGCGCGATTGCCTGGCCCAACGGACCCCAGGGGTCACATCTCGTGAGCTCGCTGCTCGCGGCCGATGCGCTCGCCTTCATCCCCCCGGGCGAGGGGGACCACCCCGCCGGCACGATCGTCCCGCTCGAGGACCTGCCGCGATGAGAGCGCGCGCCAGGAGAGGGAACCTGAATCAGCGATGGCAAAACCGGTCAGAATGGTATTGTGAGCGCCGTCCTCGCCCTCCTGGTCGCCGTCATCTCGGCTCTGTACGCCGTCCGCGCGCGGCGCCGTAGCAATCTCCCGACCCGAGCCGTGATCGTTTCTCCGCGCCGTTCGGCGGTGAGCGACGCCGACGGCGTCCGCTCGGTGCAGGCCGCCGATTTCACGCTCGATGCCGATGATCTGGATCGGCTGTGGAACTCCACCAATCTCGAGCGTCTGGGCCGGACGTACTGGCGCTTCCTGACCCGGGTCACGCTGGGCCTGATCCGGGTCGTGTACGCCGAGAACGAGCGCCGCGTCGTGCTGCTCTTCCGCCCGCTGACGCTGCTGCGCTTCGACACCCCGGACTACGTGATGGAGGCCGACCACGGGGCCGTCAGCTGGCGGATCAAGGATGGGCTGCTGGTCGCCAAGGCCGGGCGCGGGTCCGGCTTCCTGGCCGTCGACGTGCGGCGGCGCCCGTCTGGCGACGACGGCAAGGCGATGCTCCACATCGAGGTCGAGGTGGCGAACTTCTACCCCTCCATCGCCGCCGGCTTCAGCCTCCCCGTCTACAGCGTCACGCAGTCGTTCATCCATGTGCTCGTGACCCATGCGTTCCTGCGCTCGCTGGCCACCCTGCACCTGTACGAGTCGAAGGTCGGCCGCTTCGCCAGCGACTCTGTCCCGATGCCGAACGAGGTGTCCGACGGCGGGGTCTCAGCCGCCGAGCCGGCCGCACCGGACGCGCCGGGCATAACCGCCGGACAGGCCTCCTCGCGCCACCCGTAGGCCGCGCCTCGCACCTTCACGCCCGCGCGTGGTGCCGCTAGCCGTACCGGCCCGCGACCAGAGCCCGCAGCTTGGTGCGGTCGTGGCGAGCGCTGATCCGTCGCACGGTCCCCGACCGCGAGCGCATCACCATGGATTCGGTCGAAGCGCTGCGATCGCTCTGGTACCGGACGCCCTCGAGCACGTCGCCGTCGGTGACGCCGGTGGCCGAGAAGAAGCAATCGTCGCCGGCGATCAGATCGTCGCAGTTGAGAACCCGCTCGAGGTCGTATCCGGCGTCGATGGACGCCTGGCGCTCCTCGTCGTTCCGAGGCCAGAGCCGGCCCAGCAGCTGTCCGCCGATGCACTTGATCGCCGCCGCCGAGATCACGCCCTCCGGCGTGCCGCCGATCCCCCACAGCAGATCCACGGACGAGTTCTCGCTCACCGCCAACATCGCAGCCGAGACGTCGCCGTCGAGAATCAGGCGCACGCGGGCCCCGGCCTCGCGAACCTCGCGCATGGCGTCATTGTGGCGCTCGCGGTCAAGCATCACCACCATCACGTCGCGGATGTCGCGCCCCTTGCGTTCGGCGATCAGCTGCAGCGTCTCGGGCAGGGGGCGATCGAGGTCGAGCAGGTCCGCGATGTCGGGACCGCCGGCGATCTTCTCCATGTAGAAGCACGGACCGGGGTCGAACATCGAGCCCCGCGGCCCCAGCGCGATCACGGCCAGTGCGCTCGGCATCCCCAGCGCCGTCAGCCGCGTGCCCTCGAGCGGGTCGACCGCGACGTCGACCTCCGGTTGGCTGCCGTCACCAACCCGCTCACCGTTGTAGAGCATCGGCGCCTCGTCCTTCTCGCCCTCGCCGATCACCACCACGCCGTCCATCGAGACCGAGTCCAGCACGGCGCGCATCGCGTCCACCGCGGCCTGGTCGGCGCCCTCCTTGTCGCCGCGGCCGACCATCCGGGCCGCGGCCAGCGCGGCCGCCTCGGTCACGCGAACGAGCTCGAGGGCCAGATTCCGATCCGGCCGGGAGGTTTGTCCGTTTGTGCTCACAGGATTCCGGGTGGCTTGCGCCTGGTGCCGCTCTCACGGGTACGCCAGATCGAACCGGTCAGGATCAGCAGGCCTCCGAGCAGAGCAAAAACCCATCCGAAGCCGACCGAGATTTGACCGGGTGGAGATCCGGGCTTGTCGATCACACCACGGAAGATGATGAAGGTTAGCGCCGCGAGTGCGGTGACCGCCGTTAATTCTCCCCGCGGCCACGACAACGCGTGGCCGCGCACGATGATGTAGGCGAGGATCGCCGGCGCGATCGCGGCGAGCAGCAGCAGGTAGCGCAGAATCGTCAGCGCCGCCCATCCGGTGCACGAGCCGTTCGGCCCCCGGCAGCTGTTGAGCACGGCCAGCGAGTTGCCCAGCTTGTACCAGGTGAGGAACAGAGAGACGGCGAGGATCACACCGCCGAGCGCGGCGACCGCCTCCCCCCGGTCGAGCTTCTTGAGGTCCATCGGCGCGGAGCCTATCCGGTTTCCCCGCCACGGGGGGCAGGTAGGAGCGCCGGAGTCAGCCGCCAGGATCGAGCCCCGGAAGCACTGTCCTACAGCCCGCTCGAGGCCATCTCCGGCGTCGATCAGGATCGGCATCGCCGAGATCGAGGCGAACCTCACAGCACGCGCACGTCGTCGACCTCGTTCAGCAGCTCCGCGATCCGCTCCGCATGGCCCCCGTGGCGCACCTCGACGGTGATCTCCCGGACCGAGTGCTCGCGGCCCAGCGACACCGTCACCACGTCGCCGATCAGCCCGGCGCCCTCCGCGATCGCGCTCGCCACCTGCGCGAACTGGCCGGCGCGGTGGTGGATCTGGACCCGGTATGTGCAGTCGAGCATGGTCTGAAATGAGGCTTATCGGCCGGGCTCCGCCCGGCTGTTTGGCGGCGACTCTAACTGGTAGTTTCGGGCTGTGGACTCGCCGACGATCCGTTGGGGCCTGACGGTCCCGTTCACGGGCGTTCCGCTCTCCAAGCACCCCGAGCTCTACCGGCGAGCCGAGGCGGCGGGGTACGACGATCTGTGGTCCGGCGAGACGGCCAACGGCAGTGACGGCTTCACACCGCTCGCCCTGGCGATCCCCGTGACCGAGCGGATGCGCCTGGTGACGGGAATCGTGAACCCCTACACCCGCGGCCCGGGGGTGCTCGCCCAGACCGCTGCCGCGCTGCAGGAGGCGAGCGGCGGGCGCTTCGCGCTGGGGATCGGCGCCTCCTCGGACGTGATCGTGGAGCGCTTCAACGGGCTGCAGTTCGAGCGTCCCCTGTCACGGGTCCGCGCCGCCGTCGAGGCGCTGCGCCCGGTGCTCTCGGTCCCGCCTGAGCGCGGCTTCGGCGGGCTCAAGCTCGAGCGGCCCGTGACCCAGCACGTGCCGATCGTGCTCGCCGCCCTGCGCGGGAAGATGCTCGGGCTGGCCGCCGAGATCGCCGACGGGGCGTTCACCAACTTCCTGCCGCTCTCGGGCCTGCCGCACGTCGAGGGCGCGCTGCATACGGGCGAGGTCGCATCGGGCCGGGGGGAGGGCACGACCGAGCTCGCCTGCCGCTTCTTCCTGATCCCGGCCGAGGAGGAGCAGGGCATCGGACTGGCTCGGGTCATGTTCGCGGCCTACGCAAGCGTCCCGGTGTACGCGGACTTCTTCCGCTGGCTCGGATGGGCAGAGCAGATCGAGCCGATGGTCGAGGCCCATGAGGCCGGGGACCGGCAGCGAGCGGCGGAGCTCGCGCCCGAGGAGCTGATCC
Source organism: Solirubrobacteraceae bacterium (assembly GCA_017882465.1). Lineage (GTDB taxonomy): Bacteria > Actinomycetota > Thermoleophilia > Solirubrobacterales > Solirubrobacteraceae > Palsa-465. Next base: position 13,964 of record JADGPN010000057.1, on the reverse strand, counting down.
GCGAGATCTTCGTGTTCGGGTCGCCCGAGCGCCAGAAGGAGCGGATCGAGGAGTACGTGCAGGGCGGCATCTCAACCTGCGTGCTCACGCCGATCGCCGCCCCCGAGCAGCTGCCGCAGCTGATCGACGTGCTGGCCCGGTGATCGATCAGACGATGGAGTTCCGCCGGCTCCGGCCCGAGCCCGGAGTGGTGCAGTTGGGCCCGCTGCTGGCCACGCTCGAGCTCGGCCACCGCGCTCCGGCCGAGCGCCCGTACACGGTGGCGAACTTCGTCGCCAGCGTCGACGGGCACGCCACCTTCGGCGGGCGCTCGGGCCGGCTCGGCGACGACGGGGACCGCGCCATGTTCCACACCCTGCGCGAGCACGTGGACACCGTGCTGGCCGGAACGAACACGATGCGCGCCGAGCGCTACGGGCGGATCATGGTCGACGAGCAGGCGCGCGAGCGCCGGGTCGAGAAGGGGCTCACGCCCGAACCGTTGGCCTGCATGGTCACGGGCTCGGGGGACCTCCCAACCGATATCCCGCTGATGAACGAGGCCGGGGCTCGCGTGATCGTGTTCACCACCGCCGAGGTCGACCTGTCGGGCGTAGCCGCGCAGGTCGAGGTGCAGCGCCTCGATCCGGGCGAGTTGACGCTCACGACGGTCCTGCGGCGCCTGCGCGCCGAGCACGGCGTCAGATCGCTGCTGTGCGAGGGCGGGCCGACCCTGTTCGGAGCGCTGACCCGAGAGGGCGTTGTCGACGAGCTGTTCCTGACCGTGGCGCCGAAGCTGAGCGGCGGCGGCCGGGGCCCCACCATCTCCAGCGGACCGGAGCTGCCGGAGCCGGCCCTGCTGGGACTCGAGTGGGTGCTGGAGCGAAAGGGCTCGCTCTTCCTTCGCTACGGCGTCGATGAGCAAGGTGGGCGGGGCTGCTAACACCTTTTCGTTTCGCGAAAGGTCGCAGCTGGAACAATGTCGAGATGGGCAGTCCCACTGCAAACGTGGCCGAGTTGACGGAGGCCGAAGCCGTACAGCGGCTCGAGGAGGCCCGAGAGCGGACGTTGGCGCTCGTGGCCGGGGTGTCCGAGCCCGATCTGGAGCGCGTGCACTCGCCGCTGATGAGCCCCCTGGTCTGGGACCTCGGCCACATCGCGGCCTTCGAGGATCTGTGGCTCGTCCACCGCTACGGAGGCCGCCCGCTGCTGCGCGCCGACCTCGCCGAGGTCTACGACGCCTTCGAGACCCCTCGTTCGGGGCGCGGCGAGCTTCCGTTCCTACGTCCTGATCAGGCGCGCGAGTACCTGGCCGAGGTCCGGCAGCGCACGCTCGATGTGATCGCCGAGCGCGGCGTCGGCGACGGCATCGTGCACGAGCTGGTGCTTCGGCACGAGCACCAGCACGACGAGACCATGCTGCAGACGCTGGTCCTCGCGCGCCTGCGCGGCTGCCTCCCCGCCGGGCGCAGGCGCTCGCCCGCCATCGCCGCGCCGGGTCCCACCGGACTCGAGCTGATCGAGATCCCGGCCGGTCAGTGCGCGATCGGCGCCCCGATCGACGGCTTCGCCTATGACAACGAGCGGCCCCAGCACCGCACCGACGTGCGTGGGTACCTGATCGGGCGCACCCCCGTGACCAATGCCTCGTATCTGACCTTTGTCGAAGGCGGCGGCTACGAGCGTCGCGAATGGTGGTCCGACGAGGGCTGGTCGTGGAAGGAGCAGTACGACATTACGCGACCGGCTTGCTGGACGGCGGACCTGGACGCAGAGTGGCGCCTGGGGGAGCTCGAGCCGCTCAATCCGCACCGGCCCGTCGTCCACATCTCCTGGTTCGAGGCCGACGCCTTCGCTCGCGCACACGACGCTCGCCTCCCCACAGAGCTCGAGTGGGAAAAGGCGGCGACCTGGGATCAGGAGTCGGGATCCGCTCGGCCCTACCCGTGGGGCGAGCAGCCCCCGGTTCCGGGTGTCCACGCCAACGTGGACCACCTCGGCCACGGTCCCGCCGTCGCCGGCGCCTATCCCGACGGCGCCTCCGCGTACGGCTGCTTGGGGATGATCGGCGACGTGTGGGAGTGGACATCGAGCGAGTTCAGCGGCTATCCGGGGTTCCGCGCCTATCCCTACCGGGAGTACTCCGAGGTCTTCTTCGGAGGCGGCTACCGTGTGCTGCGCGGTGGCTCGTGGGCAACTCGGGCACGGGTCGCGAGCCCGACCTTCCGCAACTGGGACTTCCCTGAGCGCCGTCAGATCTTCGCCGGGCTCCGGATCGCACGGGACGTGCCGCGATGAAGCTGCTCGACAGCCACGAGATCCGGATCGACTCCTGGCTCTCGGACGCCGAGGAGCGGTGCCTGGCCAACGACGTCCTCGACGGGCTCACGCGGCCGTTCAAGGAGCTCCCGCCCAAGCACTTCTACGACACCCGGGGGTCGGAGCTGTTCGAGCGCATCTGCGAGCTGCCGGAGTACTACCCGACCCGCTCCGAGCGCGAGATCCTGGAGACGCAGGCCGAGGAGATCATCCGCATCACCGGGGCCGGCGAGCTGGTCGAGCTCGGCTCCGGCTCGGCCGACAAGGCGCGGATCCTGCTTGACGCGATGGCGGGCGCCGGGACGCTGTCTCGCTATGTGCCGCTCGACGTCTCCGAGCAGGTGGTCGCGGACGCCGCCAAGGAGCTGGTCGGCGACTACGACGGACTCCGGGTCCACGGCGTGATCGGCGACTTCGAGCGCCACTTGGACCGGGTTCCGGCCGCCGGTGAGAGCCCCCGCCTGGTGGCCCTGCTCGGCGGCACGATCGGGAACTTCCCGCCCGGCACTCGACGTGCGCTGCTGCGCAAGATCGGCGCGCTGCTCGGTCCCCGGGACCGCCTGCTGCTCGGCACCGACCTGGTCAAGGATCCCGCCGTGATCGAGGCCGCCTATGACGACTCGGAGGGCGTGACGGCGGAGTTCAACCGCAACGTCCTGCACGTGATCAACCGGGAGCTCGATGCGGACTTCAGCCCCGAGCAGTTCGATCACATCGCCTACTTCGATCGCCGCTACGAATGGATCGAGATGCGTCTGCGGGCGCGCCGGCCGTGCAGCGTCCTGATCGCCGGGCTGGGGCTGCGGGTCGAGTTCGCCGCCGGCGAGGAGCTGCGCACCGAGATCAGCGCCAAGTTCACGCGCGCCAGGCTCGAGGCCGACTTCCACGCCGCCGGCCTGGCCCTCGACCGCTGGTTCACCGACCGCGAGCAGGGTTTCGCACTGTCGCTCGCCTGTCGGCCTCCGCAGTAGGGTTCCCCGATGCAGATCAGCGGCAGCAGCGCGCTCGTCGCCGGCGGAGCCTGGGGGCTCGGTGAGGCCACCGCCCGGCGGCTCCACGCCGACGGCGCCCAGGTGGTGATCGCTGACCTCAACCAGGAGCGCGGCAAGCGGCTGTTCGAGGGCGATCCAGATTGCCACCGGCCGGGCGAGGAGGAACGTCCCCACCACCGCCGCCACGAGCACGGCGATGAAGCCGTTGCCCCGCGGAGGAAGCACGGTCGCGCTGTGTAGGTCGCGAACGCGACCCCGAGCCCGTAGAGCGCCGTCTGGTGCCCGGGGATGGGCGCGTCGGCCAGGCTCGTGCCGGGGCGCGGCTTCAGCACCGAGCCGATCAGCCCGCAGGGGAGCCCGAAGGCAAATCCGAGCCCCACGTCTCGCAGCACGAACTGCCACCACACGAAATGGCTGGAGCCGGTATCGAGCGCCGCCGCGAACGCCAGCACCGCCGGCAGCGCCAGACCGTCGTTCAGTCCCGACTACTGGGGCGAGGTCACTCCCGTAGCGTCTCATCTAGGCGAGGCCCGCGACATCAGGACTACCGCCGCGGCGCGTAGCGGTGGTGGAGCATCAGCGCATTGCCGTCGGGGTCGGAGAAGAACGCCATGTGGCAGACGCCGGTGTCGAAGATGTCGCCCTGGAAGATGACCCCGCGCTGCTCCAGCGTCGCTCGCGCCGCGGCCACATCGTCGACGTGGAGCGCGATCGCATTGCGGCTCTGCTCGTGCGGCAGGCCCATCCTCTCGGCGTTCATGATGTTGAGCGTCAGGTTGCCGGTCTCGAACTCGGCGAAGTTCCGCTCCTTCATGTGCACCGTGCACGGAAGCCCGAGGGTGGTGCCGTAGAACCCGACCGCCGCTTCGAGGTCGTGGGTGGGGATCGGGACGAAATCAACGCCATGGACCAACTCCGAGGTGGTGGACATGCTCATCGCTCCTTGATCTTCGACTGTGGTTGCGGTTGCACTGGCACTCGTGTCTCGGGACACTGGCTTGGCAGCCGCTGTACGGCGGCCACGAAGCGCTCCGGGCGCCCGGGCGGAGTGCCCGGGCGTCGACGCCGCGTTCCGACCCGGCGCGCGAATAGCGTCGACGATCACTGCTTCGGGCATGGCGGCTCCTCCTTGCGGTTTGGAGCCGGGATCCTATGCGAGCGCGGCCGAAGGATCGGCCGCCGGCCCGGAAAATGGAACGAACTGGCGGTTCAGCCGCCGCGGGCCCGAACCCGCCCGCTCGATCGGGTATGGTTCCGTACTCGATGCGAAGGGAACTCGCGCTGGGGCACTGGTCTCGGCTGTCGCCTGGGCCGTGTTCGCGACCGCGGCGCTCAGCGCGCGGGGCGCCGAGCAGCCCCGGGCGATCGGCTAGGCCAGGCGCTTGCCGGTGAGAGCGGCGTGCGCGGCGACGTCGCGCGCGTAGTCGCCGAAGTCGCCGGCCGAGAGCTGTTGCGGGCCGTCGCACAGCGCCGCCTCGGGGTCGTCGGCCACCTCCACCAGGAGCCCGTCGGCGCCGACGGCGGCCGCCGCGCGTGAAAGCGGACCGACCAGGCGCCGGTCGCCGGAGGCATGGCTCGGGTCGACGATCACCGGCAGGTGGGTGTGCAGCTTCAGCCAGGGGATCGCGCTGAGGTCGAGCGTGAACCGGGTCGCGGTCTCGAACGTGCGGATGCCGCGCTCGCACAGCATCACCGCCTCGTTTCCCTCCTTCAACACGTAGTCGGCGGCCATCAGGAGCTCGTCCACGGTGGACGACAGCCCGCGCTTGAGCAACACCGGCTTGCCGAGCTTGCCCGCCACCTCGAGCAACCCGTAGTTCTGCATGTTGCGGGCGCCGATCTGGATCACGTCGGCATGCTCGGCCACAAGCTCGGCGTGTTGGACGTCGAGCAGCTCGGTCACGATCGGAAGCCCGGTCTGCTCCCGGGCCTCGTCCAGGATCTCGAGCCCCGGGGCGCCCAGGCCCTTGAACGCGAACGGCGACGTGCGGGGCTTGAAGGCGCCACCGCGCAGCATCGACGCTCCAGCGGCCGCCACCGCGCTCGCCACGGTCAGCGTCTGCTCGCGCGACTCGACCGTGCAGGGACCGGCGATCAGGCAGAACGTGTCACCGCCGCCGACCAACCGGCCGGCGATCTCGAGCACCGTCGGCTCGTGGTGGGCGAGCTCGGAGGACGCGAGCTTGTACGGGCGTGAGATCGGTATCACCCGGTCGACGCCGCGCATCCCCTCCAGGCCCAGCTCGGCCACCCCCTCCGGATCGCCGATCGCGCCGATCGCCGTAGTCAGCTCCCCCGGCATCACCAATACGTGCAGCCTGCCCACCGATTCCAGGCGCGACCTGACGGCGGCGATCTCGCCCTCCGTCGCGTCGGGTGTCATCACGATCATCATGGAAGGAGTGAGCGCGCAGCGCGAACGGTCAAGCGAGACTGGATGTCGAGCATTCTGCTCAGAACGGGGGGCTGGATGCCCCGCGGGGCACTATAACCCCAGCCCGCGGACGCCCTTCTCGTCCCACCCGAGATGGTGGGCGAGCTCGTGGCGAACGGTTCGCGTCACCTGGGCCTTGAGCATGTCGGGGTCGTGCTCGAAGTCGCGCAGGAGGGTGTCACGGAAGATCACGATCCGATCGTGGAAGTAGTCCCGGGCCACGGTGTCGCCCTGGTAGAGGCCGTAGGCCCGGTGGCGGCGACCGCCGTCGGAGACGACCACCGCCACGTGCTCGAGGGCGCGGTGGAACTCCAGCGGCAGGTCGTCGAGCGCAGAGCGGACGAGCGCCTTGAAGTTGTCCTCGTCGGACAGGTCGAGGATGTCTTCATCGTCGTCGCCGGCGAGCTCCTCGTCGCCCGGTCCCCAGGACTCCTCGGCCGCCAGACGCTCGGCCCGCTCGACCAGCGCCTCGAAGTCCAGCTCGGACTCGGGGTCTCGCCAGCCGGCGAGACGGATCATCACGACCACGGCGGCCGCGCCGATCACCACCGCACCGGCGGCGAACACCGCCAGCCCTTGGAGCAGGCGGACGGGGAATGAATCGCTGAACCCGGCGATCAGGCTCACCGCCCCCAGTCCCACGGTCAGCGCCCCCAGCGCCGACCACAGAATGCGTCGGACGGTCGGCGGCGAGCCCGGCATCGGCTACCTCATCGCGCGGGCGATGACGAGGCGCTGGATCTCGTTCGTGCCCTCATAGATCTGAGTGATCTTCGCGTCGCGGAACATGCGCTCGACCGGATACTCCTTGACGTAGCCGTAACCGCCCAGCACCTGCACCGCCTCGACGTTGATCGGCTTGCCGAACTGCTTGCGCTCGCCGGCGTAGGCGGCCGCGTAGTCGGTGGCGCCCTGGGCGATCCCGAGCGCCTGCGCTGCGACCCCGAGCCGCGAGCGGTCGAGCGTCGACATCGCGACCTTGAAGCCCGCGTTGACGTCGCCGATCACGTTCTCGTGCGCCACGCGGACTCCGCCGAAGATCGGCCGTCCGGTCGGTGAGCCCCGGATCCCGAGCTTGTGCTCGAGCTTGCCGGCGCGATCTCCTCGACCGCCATGTTCAGCATCATGGTGCCCGTTCCGGTGCCCCCATGCTCGAGCTCGAACGGAAGGCCCAGGATGTCCTGCTCGGCGAGCAGCGTCCGCAGGTCGTGCGGGTACTCCGCCTTCTCGTCGATCTCAGCCGCGCGCGGCGCGACCCGCTCCTGCGCAATCTGGCGGATCGTGTCCCGGAAGTCGAGATGCTCCTGCGGGATCGTGTAGATCTCGGCGAGGGCTGACACGCACTGGATGCTACGGGACCGGCCGAGCGGGGCGCGGCCCGCTCCCCCCGGAGCATGGGCGCTCCGGGGGGCGCGGCGCGCATCGCGGGGGCGGCGGCCCGTTCCGCGGGGGCGGGCGGAGCGGGCCGCGGCCCGATCGAGCTTTAGTGCCCGGTCGGGTGCCGCTCCACGAAGCCGTCGTTGGACCGCGGCTGTGAGGTCCAACGGGAGCCGCCGGTCGAGCCCTGGGCGCTGGTGTCGAAGCGCAGGCCCGCCACGTACATGTACGTGTGGCCCGCGTTCGCCCAGATCGTGATCCACTGGCCGGGCCCGGCGGTGCCGTAGGACTCGAGCTCACCCGAGTCCTCGGGGGCCGAGATCAGATTCCCGCCGTGCAGGGCATAGGACACCGAGCCCGAGCAGTCGTACCCGGAGTCGTTCCAGGTCGCGTGGCCGCCGCCGTAGATGTACGGCTTGAACGCGATCCGGTTGGCGGCGGCGATCACGTTGCGGATCACCGCGGGGGCATTCGCGGGCGGGGTGACCGTGCCGTCGGCGTTCAGGTGCGCCTTGCCGACCGGGCCCGAGTTGACCTTCTCGGCCTTGGCCACGGCGGCTCGCAGCGCAGCGGCCACCGTCTTGGAGACGACCCCGTCGGCCGGTAGGCCATGCCCGCTCTCGAAGTCCTTCACGTTCTGCAGCGTCGTGGGGCCGAACACGCCGGCGATCGGGGTCGGATAGCCCGCGCGGGTGAGGAAGTCCTGGAGCACGCGCACGTCATGGCCGCTCATGCCCTTGCTGAGCGTCCGGGAGCCCAGGTGCCCTGACCCCATGCCGGCGCTGCTCGAGCCGCCGGCCGCCGGGTTGGTGGCCGACGCTCCGCCGATGTCGCCGCCACCCGAGCCGGTCACGGCAGCGGCGTGCTTCTGCTTGGGCGCGGTGACGAGCCGCAGCTCTCGCACGACGGCGGCGCTGACGACACCATCGACCTTGAGGTGGTACCTGCGCTCGAAGCGCTCGACGGAAGCGAAGGTCACCGCGCCAAAGGTCCCGGCCACGGGGGTCGAGAAGCCGGCCCGGGTGAGGTAGTCCTGCAGGACCCGTACGTCGTGGCCGCTCATCCCCTGCTGGAGGACACGTTCACCGAGGTGCTGGGATCCGGCCCAGGCGGGCGCGGCGAGCGCGAGCGCCGCGAGCGCGGAGACTCCGAAGGGAGCGGCGAGCGCAAGACGCTTCGGCCGGTCCAGATATGTGTGCGGCGACACGACCCCTCCTCTTTCGTGTGCCTACGGGGTTAGCTGTCGGGCTCGCGCTGAAAGAGTTCGCGCTACGCCGTCCCGGTGACGGCGATTCGCCCCTGAGGCCAAGTAGTTGCGCCTCGTGTGGGTCCCCCGCTCCCCGGCCCACATGGCGTCGGGGACTCGGCTGGGTATTCGATTGCCCGGCAGCGTACCGCGTCTGCAGGATAAATGTCACGTTCGGGCTGACGACGCCTCCGAGCAGGGGTTCGCCAGCGTCCCTCGAGCATCGTCGCGGAGCACGCTAGGCTGCCTGCCGTGAGCTCTGACTACACCGTGCACCAGGTCTCCGGGCTGCTCGCGCGCGGCGAGATCCAGTTGATCGATGTGCGCGAGCCCGAGGAGCACGCGGTGGGCCGGATTGCCGGCACGCCCCTGATCGCGCTGTCCGAGCTCGCGGAGCGAGCCGAGGCGATCGACCGCGACCGGCCGGTGGTGTTCTACTGCCGCAGCGGGAGCCGCTCGGCGATGGCCGCCAAGGCGTTCAGCGCGGCCGGCTACGACGCTCACAACATGGCGGGCGGTCTGCTCGACTGGCATGCGCGCGGTCTGCCGCTGGAGCCGGCCGACGGTCACGTGGCCTGAGCCGGGCGGGACAGCCTCCCCGCCGGCGCCACGCGCCGGCGCTACTGCCCGCGGGCGCCGCGCCCCGGCGCTATTGCTGCCACTTGATCGAGCATCCGACCGGCTTGGTCTCGGCCCGGCTGGGCTCTGATCCCGACAGCAGCGCGTCGAGCGCGTCCCGGAGCCAGGCGGCGTTCTGGGCCGGATCGTCGTAATCGGCGTCGGGGGCGCCGCGATAGCGCAGGCGCCCTTCGGAGTCGAGCACGAACACATCCGGGGTGGTCTGGGCCCCGTAGGCGCGGGCAACCTCCTGGGTGGCGTCGTGCAGATAGGGCATCGGCCACTGCTCGGCGCCGACCCGGGCCTGCATCGCCGCGTAGGAGTCGCGCGGGTAGCGGACCGAGTCGTTCGAGTTGATGGCCAGGAACCGAACGCCCCGATCGGCGTAGTCCCGAGCGGCCTGCGCGATGCGGTCGTGCCAGGCCAGCGCATAGGGACAGTGGTTGCACGTGAACACGACCACGGTCGTCGCGGTGCTCGGCGCGCCAGCCGACCAGCTTGCGCCGGCCGTATCGATCAGCTCGAATCCGGGCGCGGGATCTCCGATCCGCAGGGTCATCGGTTCACCTCCCCGGGCACGAGCGCCCGCCGCAGCGTCTCGCGCACATCCTCAGGGTCGGGTGTGGGGGAGATCCTGCCGTCGCGCCGGCGGTACACGCGGCAGGAGAGGCCGGCTGGCTCATCCGCGTCGGGCGGCGCCACGTCAGCGCCGCCGATCCGGATCGTCGGGGACCCCACGAACCCGGCCGCTTCGGCGTCGGATTGCGAGCGGATCTCGCGCCTGCGCACCTCGGTGTCGCCGATCCCGAGCTCGCGCAGGGCCTCGCGCAGCTCGGCCAGGGCACGCTCGGCCGAGGGACACCCGTCCCACCACAGCAGCTCGACGTCGGGGCTCTCCATGTCCCTGAGACTACCCGGCCGCCGGCCCGGTCGGCGGCAATCTCGAGCCGGAGTGAGCAAAGACCAGGCCGCCCGGTGCCGGGCGGCCTGGTCCTGCGGCGTGGACGTCGGCGTCAAACTTGACGCGCCTCGATGTTCCCCAACCTCCGTGGCGTCGGGAATTCGCAGATTGGAACGGTCGAAGTGGGGCGAGGTTGGCCGGTTGGGGCACACCTGGCCAAGCGGTCGCCCTGGCCGCGGCTGCGCCGACGCCACGCTACGCGACGGTCCAGGTGTCCCCCGAGAGCAGCAGCTCAGAGAGCTGCTCGTCGCTCACGGGAGCGGAGGCGTTCGCGGTGCGCCCGTACACGGGCCGCTGAACGTCGCGGAAGATGCCGATCGGAGTCGGGGCGGTGGGGTCCTCGGCCAGTCTCGCAAGGGAGAACGCGACCCCGGCATCGGTGCGCCTTGGGTCGTGCACGAGCAGCGACTGCACGCCGGCACTGGCGACGTCGACGATCTCCAGCCCACCGTCGCCGCCGCGGGCGATGCCCCGTTCGCCGTCGATGCCGAACCGGATCGGCTGCCCCGGCTCGAGCCGGATCTGATTTGCGTCCTTGACGTCCTTCTCCGTCAGCGCGGCGAAGGCGCCGTCATTGAACACCGGGCAGTTCTGGTAGATCTCGACCAGGGCAGCGCCCTGGTGCCGGGAGGCCGCGCGCAGCACCTCGGTGAGGTGGTGGCGGTCGCGGTCGATCGTGCGGGCGACGAAAGTGGCCTCGGCCCCGAGCGCCAGCGCGACCGGGTTGAACGGATGGTCCGAGACGCCGAACGGGGTCGACTTGGTGATCTTGCCGAGCTCGCTGGTCGGCGACGCCTGCCCCTTCGTCAGGCCGTAGATCTGGTTGTTCATCAGCAGGATCTTGAGCGGCACGTTCCGGCGCAGGGCATGAATCAGGTGGTTGCCGCCGATCGACAGCGAATCCCCGTCGCCGGTCACAACCCAGATCGACAGATCCTCGCGGGCGGTGGCCAGCCCCGTGGCCAGGGCCGGGCCGCGCCCGTGGATGCCGTGCATGCCGTAGGTGTTCATGTAGTACGAGAAGCGCCCGGCGCAACCGATCCCGGTGACGAACACGATCCGCTCCGGCGGGATGTCGAGCTCGGGCATGAACTGCTGCACCGCCGAGAGCACGGCGTAGTCGCCGCAGCCCGGACACCAGCGCGTCTCCTGATCGGACTGGAAATCCGCCTTGCTGAGCGTGACCGCCGCGCTTGCCTCGGCGCCGAGATGGGTCATCTCTTGCTCCTCCCCCGCGTCATTGCCGGGCCGCGATCTCGCGCTCGATCTCGGCCCCGAACAGCGGCTGGCCCTCGAGCTTGCAGAACGACTCGACGTCGACCAGGAACCGTGCCCGCAGGACCTGGGCCAGCTGACCGGTGTTCATCTCGGCCACGAGCACGCGGTCGAAGGAGCGCAGGACATCGCCGGTGTTGCTCGGCAGCGGGTTCAGGTGGTGCAGGTGCGCACAGGCCACCTTGTGGCCGGCGAGACGGGCGCGGCGCACGCCGGCGCGGATCGCTCCTTCGCTCGATCCCCAGCCGAGCACCAGCACCCGGGCTCCGGGCTCGGCGTCGACCGCCAACAGCGGCAGGTCGCGCGCGATTCCGGCCACCTTATCGGCGCGCAGGCGCGTCATGCGCGCGTGGTTGGCTCCGTCGTAGGAGATGTTGCCCGTGCCGTCGGACTTCTCGAGGCCCCCGATCCGGTGCTGCAAGCCCGGCGTCCCCGGGATCGCCCACGGGCGGGCGAGGCGCTCGTCGCGGCTGTAGGGAAGGAACGCGCGGTCCGGATCGGCAGCCTCCGCGAAGCGCGGATCGATCTGCGGTAGGTCGGCGACGTCGGGAACCAGCCACGGCTCAGATGAGGAGGCCAGGAAGGAGTCCGAGAGCAGGATCACCGGGGTGCGGTAGTCGATCGCGATCCGGGCGGCTTCGAATCCGGCATCGAAGCAGCCGCCCGCCGTGCTCGGGGCGATCACCGGCAGCGGCGATTCGCCGTGGCGCCCGTACAGGGCCATCAGCAGATCGGACTGTTCGGTCTTGGTCGGCATCCCGGTCGAGGGGCCGGCGCGTTGCACGTCGATGATGACCATCGGCAGCTCGAGCGCGACCGCCAGCCCGATCGTCTCCGCCTTGAGGTCCATCCCCGGCCCGCTGGTGGCGGTGACGCCGAGCCGGCCTCCGAAGGCCGCGCCGAGAGCCATCCCGGCGGCGGCGATCTCGTCCTCGGCCTGGATCGTGCTGACGCCGAAGCGCGCGTGGCGCGAGAGCTCGTGGAGGATCTCCGAGGCGGGGGTGATCGGATAGCTGGCCAGCACCAGCGGCAGGCCGCTGCGCACACTGGCGGCAATCAGCCCGAGCGTCAGCGCCGTGGTTCCGTTGACGTTCCGGTACACGCCCGGCGGGACGTCCTTGGCCGGCTTGACCCGGTACTGCACATCGAGCAGCTCGGTGGTCTCGCCGAAGGACCAGCCGGCGTTGAAGGCGTTCAGGTTCGCCTGCGCGATGCCCGGCTTGCGGCTGAACTTCCGCGCGATCCACTGCTTGGTGATCTCGGTCGGCCGCCCGTAGAGCCAGGACAGCACGCCGAGCGCGAACAGGTTCTTGGCCCGGCCGGCATCGCGTGTGGTCACGCCCTCGATTCCCTCGACCGCGCGCACGGTCAGCGTGGTCATCGGGATGCGGTGGACTCGGTGCGCCGACAGTGAGCCGTCCTCGAGCGGGTTGCCGTCGTACCCCGCCTTCTCGAGGTTGCGCTTGGTGAAGGCGTCCTCGTTGACGATGATCGTCGCGCCGCGCTCGAGCTCGGGCAGGTTCGCCTTCAGCGCCGCGGGGTTCATCGCCACGAGCACGTTCGGGGCGTCGCCGGGGGTGAGGATGTCCCGCGAGGCGAAGTGGATCTGGAATGCCGACACGCCGGCCAGGGTCCCGGCGGGCGCGCGAATCTCGGCCGGAAAGTTGGGCAGGGTGGCGAGATCGTTCCCCGTCGCCGCCGTGGCGTCGGTGAAACGACTACCGGCGAGCTGCATCCCGTCGCCCGAGTCGCCGGCGAAGCGGATGATCACCCGCTCCCGATCCTCTACCGCCTTGGTCATGCGCTCCGTGCCACTCTCACCTCGTCACCTGCTTACGAAGTGTAGGCGCCTCGGGGGACGCTCTCGCCGATCGTCTCGCCCGCGCGGGAGTCTCTTAACCCGGTGCACACAGAGGGGGCCGCCACCCGTCGCGGCGCGAGCCCCAGTGCCGACGGATTTCCGACTCCCGATCCTAGCGCGGGTTCTCGCCGTCGACGTTCCAATAGCGCAGCACCTCGGCGCGGCGGGCGTCCTCCTCCGAGGAGGCCGTGACGCCGAATCGCGCGATCGTGCGCTGCCCGCCCTCGTGATCCCCGTAGGTCGACGAGCACCCGGCCGCGGGTGGCGGCCGCGCGGCGCAGCTGCTCATAGGCGGGGTCGTCCCGGTCACGGATCGGGCCCTGCCAGTAGCCGACGTCGCCGGCCGGGATGTACAGGTCCCGCATCTGGCGGTGGAAGCTCTCGAGGTCGGGCTGATCGGTGCCGGCGTGCTCTCTCGCCTCGGCCCGCCAGCCGTGCAGGACGGCGAGACCGGAGCCGCCGTTGCGCAACCCGATCGCCAGGTAGATGTTGCCGTTCTCGAGCTCGACCGCGGCCCCGTGACCGGCGACGATCAGGATGACTCCGTCACCGAAGCGGATCTGCTCGACCGGATCGGCCTCCCGGGAGGGGATCAGCACCGGTCTCAGCCCCACCATCAGCGAGCGCTCGGCCACCCGGGCGGCGCGATTGGCCGACCTCGTCGAGCCGAACGTGGCCACCGCCAGCACCAGCGTTCCGCCCGCGGTCGCGAGCGATGAGATCGTCACCCAGTTGGCCATCGGCGACTGGGTGACGACGTCAAGACGTGTCTACAGCTTCTGGACGTTGACCGCTTTCGGCCCCTTGGGGCCGGCTTCCTCTTCGTAGGACACGTTGGAGCCCTCGGCGAGTGAGCGGTAGCCGTCGGACTGGATGCTCGAGTGGTGGACAAACAGGTCGCG
>JADGPN010000257.1 GCA_017882465.1 Solirubrobacteraceae bacterium | reverse complement strand
CAGAAGTACCAGATGTGTACAATGTGCGAATTCAAGGAGTGGTCCGTTGACCCAAACCGCCAAATGGAGTACTGCATGAATACGTTCAAACGGTTGATAGCTGTATTGGCATCGTTTGCTTTGCTCAGTCTCACCGGGGTGGCCGCGCTCGCGGCAGGCTCGACATCTGGCCCCGCACCCGTCGATCTTGGAACGGCGGGTAAGTTTGTGATTCTTTCGAAAGCTGGGATCTCGACCACTGGAACGACCAGGATCACCGGCAACATCGGCGTGAGCCCGATCGCCGCGACCGCAATGACCGGCTTTGGGCTGGTGCTGGATAGCTCGCGCACATTTTCGCGATCCAGCCTCGTGACCGGCAAGGCCTACGCCGCCGACTACGCGGCTCCCACGCCCGCTAACCTCACTGCCGCCGTGGGCGCCATGCAGACGGCGTACACCAACGCTGCAGGGCGGACGGCCGGAGTCACTGAACTGGGCGCCGGTAACATCGGAGGGCTCACGCTCGCCCCTGGCGTCTACAAGTGGGGTACCGGGCTCACGATCCCAACAGACGTGACGCTCGCCGGCAGCGCAGACGCTGTCTGGATCTTCCAGGTCGCGGGGACGCTCGACATCAGCTCTGGCAAGAAGGTCATCCTCGCGGGCGGCGCGCAGGCCAAGAACGTCTTCTGGCAGGTCGCTGGGGCAACAACTCTTGGAACCTCCTCGACGTTCAATGGAACTATTCTGGACAAGACAAACATTGCGCTACAGACTGGCGCAGTCCTGAATGGCCGGGCACTGGCGCAGACTGCGGTCACGCTCGATGCCAATGCCATCCAGTAGGGAAGCCTGATCCACGTTCGCAGCCACCCTCGTTGTGGCTGAGGAGAGCCTCCAGACGTGTGGGATACGCCCCGCACCGACTCTGGAGGCTCTCCGTACCTGGTCAGGCTGAGCTGGGACGCGCGAAGGAGCTCGTGATCCCCTCTTGGGGGAAGGGCTCTCGACGGACGCGGAGTCCCCGGCCTGAACCGCGCCTCGTCGATGACGTTCAGAGGCTGGTCGGAGTGATCATTCCTTTGGGATCGATGGTTGAGCCTCGACCGTGCGGGAGCGCGGGTGCGAGGTTCTCTTGCGGCCCCGACCGCCCGGGATGTTTCCTTTGCTGATGTAGATGGTCGTTCCGCGGACGCCATAGCTAAGGTCCCGGCCTTCGGCAACGAGCAGGCGGTTGATGGCCGCACGCATCGTTGGAAGCTTCTGATCGCCGCGCAACTCGACGGCTATGGCTTCGGAAGCGGGAAGCGCCGCGGCCTCGTTGAATATCGCCACGATCTCCTCATCGCGCTCGCGGGTCGCACGCTGGCGCGGTGTTTCAGTCTTTGACGTGGTCTTCTGCGGTGCGATGTCGGCGAGAGCAACCTTCTTGACCGCGAGATGCTTGTACTTTGGCATTCAGGTATGACTCCCATGGTTCGATGTTCCAATGGAAGTAACTTGATGCTTCCAGAGACAATCGTCAACAGGTTTCCACGGCGCGAGTCTGAACCTGTCGGGCACCGCGTCCGTCGCGGCGGGAAGTGTCTCGGGTGACACGGGAAACTGGACGTCCCCCCTTTCACCCTCTATCCATCGTGGCGCGGATCGACTACCGTGCATGGGCAAGCCCGACCAGCGGGCACAGGACCTCCGGCAGACACGATCGCTCCCACTCACGGACCCCCGCGAGGCAGTCGGTCATGGACGCGGGCGCCGGCGAGCACAGAGGAGCGCTTCTCGTGTACAGCGACAAGGTGTTGACCTGCGCGGATTGCAGCCAGGACTTCGTCTTTACAGCCAGTGAGCAGGAGTTCTACGCGACCCGCGGCTTCACGGAGCCGCGCCGTTGCTCATCCTGTCGCGCAAGCCGCAAGGCAGCCCGGGGCGACACCGGCGGCAATACCGGTTTCGGCGACCGAGGCGGTTCCAGCTACGGCAGCAGTACCGGCTACGGCGACCGTGGCGGTGCCGGCGGCTACGGCGAGAGCAGCGGCGGCTACGGTGGCGGCAGCAGCAGCGGTGGCGGCGGGTATTCCCGCGGCCCTCGCGAGATGTTCACCGCGACGTGCTCGAGTTGCGGCAAGGAGGCATCGGTCCCCTTCCGGCCCACGAGCGGCAAGCCCGTCTATTGCAGCGACTGCTTCGCCACGCGACGCGCCTGAGCGCAGGCGCTACGCGCAGCACCGAAGGGCCTCCGGCATGCCGGAGGCCCGTTCGTGTCCCGGGCCAGCGCGTCGGGCGGGCCGGCGATCGAGGCGAGGGCGCAGCGAACTCGCGGCCCGGCCCGATTCTCGAGATCCGAACGCGAACCCGTTGCTGAAGACTCCCAGCTTGTCCTGTTGTGCGTGTCCTTGGCCGTCCTCGCTTACGTCGGCCCGGTGTAGCGGCTGCGGGCGGAGTTGGTCGCGCTGCGGGTGATCCTGGGCGGCCTCAACGGCCTGATCGTCATCCTCCTGCTCTTCAGCCTCTGGCATGCGGCAGTCGCGCTGGGCGTGCGCCTGACCCTCGCCTTCTTCGCAATCACGACGGTCACGTCCTGGATCTTCGAGGAGATCGGCGTCGTCACGGGGCTCGTCTATGGCCCCTACCACTACACGTCGACGCTGGGCCCCGTGCTCGGCTCGGTTCCCGTCCTGATCCCCCTTGCCTGGTTCATGCTCGTCTACCCGAGCTACGTCCTCGCCAATCTCGCCGGGCATGGATGGCCGATCGGAACACCCGGAGGGAGCCGCCAGCTCGTCAGGCTTGCGTTCATCGGCGCCGTCGTGATGACCGCGTGGGACCTCGTCGTCGACCCCATCCTTTCCGGTCCGACGGTCGCCGCCTGGGTGTGGGAGCGCGGTGGTTCCTATTTCGGCGTCCCGCTCCAGAACTACCTCGGCTGGATCGCGACCACCTTCACGGTCTATCTCCTCTACCGCTCGGTGGAGCGACGTTGGACACACCAGCCAGTCGATCCCCCATCTCCTTCGTTCTAGGTCTGTTCTCCCGCGAAGCGGCCGCGACGCAGCCCGCAGCGGGTGTCGGTCGCGACCGAGCGCCACGTCGCCGGCCTGCGCGAGGGCACCGGCAGGCTTCCTCGTCGAGCGCCCGCCATGCTTGGCTCGTTTCGTGGGCTAACGGTCGCCGAGCAGCTCGTGCTGGAGTGACGCTGCCACCCATTCGCGGTAGCGTGCGGCCGGCCAGCCGCGGACGTTCACGAGCAGGTGGTAGAGGCCCGGATCGTTGAGAACCCAGACGATGTCGGCCGCGCTCTCCGCGTCGATCCCATCGCGCATCGGCCCCTTCGCCGCGGTGTCGGCGACGACGTGCGCAGCGCCGATCCGGCGCTCCTGCTGGATCTTGTCCCAGACCGGCCGGACCCCCGGGTCTGCCGAGGCTGCCCCGCGGATCGCCTCGTAGACCGCCGCGACGCGACCGCCGAGGTCGGCAACGAGCCCGGCATACAGCTCGAGGTATCGGCGGGGGTCCGGCTCTGAGCGGATGGCGCGCGAAGCCGCGCGGTCCGGGAGCGAGACCGGCTCGTCGTCGCCGACGAGCGCCACGTCGTAGGCGCGCTTGAGGAGAGCGGCTTTGCCGCCCACCGCAGTGAAGACGGTCGCCCGACTTACGCCAGCGGCTTGGGCGATCGCGTCCATCGAGGTCGCGCCGTACCCGATCTCGACGAACAGCCGCGTCGCTGCGTCGATGATCGCGCGCTGCGTTTGGCCGGCGTGCGCCGCCCGGAGCGGCGAACGATAGGGCCGCTTGACAGGTGTCCGTTGTGTCATCAGACTGATAGTATAGTCATTACGCTCTAAGTCTTGTTGACAGGCTGGGCGGTGACACCAACCCGGGGGAACCACGATCATGATCGCCGACGCGCAGACAGGACGCGAACCGCTCACGGTGGTCCATCGACTCCAGGCGGCGACGAACGCTCACGACCTCGATGCCCTCGTCGACTGCTTCACGGCCGACTACCGAAGCGACATCCCGCTCCACCCGTCGCGCAGCTTCCGCGGAAGCGAGCAGGTTCGCCGCAACTGGGCCCAGATTCTCGCCGGCGTTCCGGACCTCCACTCGGAGCTCATCCGGGAGGCGGTCGACGGCCCCGTCGCGTGGGCGGAATGGGAATGGACAGGCACTCGACGCGATGGTGCGCCCCACCTGATGCGCGGGACGACGATCGTCGGTGTCGAGGGCGAGCGGATCGCCTGGGCCCGCTTCTACATGGAGCCGGTCGTCGACGACGGGATCGGGATCGACACCGCGGTCGCGCAGGCCTCCGCGGTCGTGCAGGCCGCCGCGCCGGCCTCCGACCGATGATCGTCGTGGCCGGTGCGTCCGGCACCCTGGGCCCGCTGCTCGTCCCGCTCCTCGTCGGGCGTGGGGAGCCCGTGAGGGTCGTGACGCGCGACCCGGATGCGGCGAGTCGGAAGGTGTCGGGCGTCGAGCTCATCGCGGGTGACGTAACCCGACCCGCGGACGCCCGCCGGGCAGTCGAGGGCGCGCGCGTCGTCGTCTCGGCGATCACCGGCTTCGCGTCGCCGGCCGGGCTCCAGGCGGTCGACATCGAAGGCAACCGAATCCTCGCCGACGCTGCGGCCCGGGCGGGCGTAGAGCAGTTCGTCCTCTTGTCGGTCGCCCAGGCGACGGCCGATCATCCGATGGCGCTGTTTCGGGCGAAGTTCGCGGCCGAGCAGGCCATCCGGGCGAGCGGCATCGGGTGGACCATCATCCGCCCAACGGCGTACCTCGAGACGTGGCTCGGGCTGATCGGCGGGCCGCTCGTGGCGAAGGGCAAGACCCTCGTCTTCGGCCGGGGCCGCAACCCGATCAACTTCGTATCCGCGCTCGACGTGGCGCGCCTTGTCGACCTCGCGATCGCCGATCGGTCGTTCCGCGGAAAGGTCGTCGAGATGCCGGGACCCGAGAACCTCACGCTCGACCAGCTCGTCGCGATCATCGAGTCCGCCTATGGGCGCTCGGGCCGCGTCTCCCACACCCCACGAGCCGCCATGCGCCTGCTGTCGATCGCGCTTGGACCGATCGATCGGATGCGCGCCGGACAGATTGCGGCAGCGCTCGTGATGGACACCCGCGACATGACGATGGACGGGCGCGCCGTTCGAGCCGCACATCCGTCGATCCCGATGACGACCGCGGCTTCGGTCGCGGAGCGCCTGTTCGGCGCGACCGCCGGGCACGTGGTGCAGCCAGCGACAACGTGAACCGGGCTGGCCGCTCCAGCGTCCCTGGTTGCCACCCGGCATTGCTCGGCGCTGCGTCACCGGCCGGCCGCGGAGGGCAATTGTCCGGGGCGCTACATCGCGCCAACGAGGTTACCGCTCATGCAGCTCGCCTCCCGACACGACGGGTTCATCGTGTCGGGCGTTCGGCACACGGTCCGCTTCAGAAACGCGATTGCGGCAGTGCGCCCGGTCGGTGGCTCAGCCGCCGTCCCGCAGGTGGCGCCCGAAGAACGCGACGATCCGGCCCCGGGCGTCGAGGGCGGCCGGCTCGACGAGGTCGATCCCCCCGGTGAAGCGGCCCATCACGGCGAAGAGCCACGGCGTCTTCTCGTCCCGGTGGTCGTTCATGAACGAGTGACCCGCCTCGGGATACTCCTTCACGTCGTGGTCGACGTCCAGGGCCGTGAGGATCCCGTCGAGTCGCTGTGCGGCTCCCTTGAGCGAGCGGTCCCGGGCCCCGTAGCTCGCGACGATCGGGCACGCGTCGCGCAACGACGTCAACGGCTGCGCAGGGATCGCCCCGTAGTTGACGCTCGCGGCGGCGAACCCGTGCCCGGGTGCGAGCGCGAGGGCGAAGCCGCCGCCCATGCAGAACCCGATGACGCCGACCCTCCCGGTGCAGTCCGGCCGCGCCGCCAGCCAGGCGCGGGTCGCCTCGACGTCGTCGAACGAGCGCCCCTTGCCCGCGCGGAGGTCGCCCATCGTCGCGAACAGGCACCGGTAGAGGTTGCCGCGCGAGAAGAGGTCGGGCGCGATGGCGAGGTAGCCCGCCGCG
>JADGPN010000256.1 GCA_017882465.1 Solirubrobacteraceae bacterium | reverse complement strand
CTCCGCTCGACACGTCAATGTGAACGACCTGGACGCCCCCGAGCTCGCCTGGTGTCGCCGTGACGTCCTCAGGGACGGGAGTTGCTTGCATCATCTCCAGGAAGATCGCCCTTTGCTGCTGCACGTCGCGCCCGAGGTCGAGGGGTCCGTGGCGGAGCAGGGGGTGTCGAGGGCGTCGCGCTGTTCTTGGCTCACGGTGGCGTGCTGTGGTTCGAGATGCGCTCAGGACTTCTGCGGCGGGGGCAGAAGCTCGGTCCGATACCTCGGTGCCAGTGCCTGCGCCTTGGCGATGAACGCCGCTTGATCGGTGTCGCTGAGCGCCGGCGGAGCTTGGGTGCGATGCGCGACGGGAACGCCGACCGCACGGAAGAACTCCTCCTGCCCAGGCGGTGAGCAGAGGCAGAGCAGGCGTGCCGGCTGATCGCCGGCGTTGCGAAAGGCGTGTGGTGCGTTCGCAGGAACGTTGACCGTCTCACCCGCTGTGACGACGAGTGTCTCGCCACGGAAGGTGAGCTCGAGCGCTCCTTCGAGAGTATTGAGTTAGCGGGTTGGTTTGTGCTTGAGTTGGTGGTGGGTGTGTAGTTGTTCGTCGTTGGCGATCATGAGCGCGAGGTGTGCTTGGAGCTCGTAGGGTCCGGCGTGGGCGAGCTCGGCTTCGAGGACGTCGTCGTGGATCGAGCCGGTGGCGGCGATGAACCCGTCGTCGGTCGAGTCGATGATCACAGTTTCGCCGTCTTCGGTCAGCTCGTAGCAGATGACCCGGTAGCGGGCTCTGGGGTTGGCCATCGCGGTGCTAGGCCGCGAGCGCGGGGTCCGAGCGGCCGGCCGGGAGCCCCAGCCGGTCTGTGACCTTGGGGGTTCGGTGGTGCTGCGCTTGGGCCATGAGCTCGATCGGGTCTTGGTGTTGCTGGCGGGCGGTGCGGATCACGCTGACCGTGACTTGCGCGGTCCGCGCGCCGGTCCAGGTGCGGTTCCCGCCCCAGCTCTTGCGGTTCACGATCGCGGGGCGTAGCGCCTGCTCGGCGCGCCAGTTCGTCGCTTGCACGCCAGGATGGCGCAGGAACGTCGTGAGGTGCTCACGCTCGGTTCGTAGGTGGCTGAGCAGCCGCCGGTTCGCGGGGTGGGTCGGCTCGCCCGCGAGCAGCGTGTCGATCCGTAGCTCCAGCGCGGCGATCTCTCTCGCGAGTCCTTGCTCGTCGTGCTCGCCGCGGTCGCGCTCCTCACGTAGGCGAAGACCGTCTTTCAGGATCCGCCGTAGCGTGTGCGGGACGCGCGCCTGCCCGCCAATCGAGTCCTCGATCATCTCGCTGCAGCGGCGCAATAGGTGCGCGTAGCAGGTCTGCTGCGACGCTTGCTCGAAGCGGCGATACGGCGCCCACCCATCCCGCTCGAGCACGCCGTCAAAGTTCTCGCCGAGGATCATCTTCGCCTCGTCATACCCGCGGCCGCTCGCGATCTGGTACACGGTCACGCCATCCCCAGCGAACGCCCACATCCACGCCTTGCGGCCACCGACCCGCCAGCCGGTCTCGTCCGGCGCGACGTGCTCGCTCGCGCGGACCCCCTCGATCAGCGCCCCGTACGTCGGCTCAAGCGCGCGCGCCTGGCGCGCGACGGCCTGAACGACACCACCCGGCGTGAGCTTGATCCCGCCGAGCTGCTCCAGCGCCCGCGCGGTCTTCTGCGGTGAGAGACCGAGCTCCTTGTTCAGCTGCGTGACGGTCGCCACCGCCCGCGGCCCGAGCTGCGAGGAGGCTGCCCCCAACGCGTCCGAGGTCTGATAGGGATGACGGCCCTGATGGCGCTTGCCGCAGCATTTGCACCGCCCGATATGCACCTTCACGCGGCGACGGATCGGCCGCGGCTCGGGGAGCTCCTCCTGATACTGGTACGCGATCCGCTCAAACTCGATCTCCCCGCCACACTCACAACCATCCCCAAGCGGCGCCTCGACCGTCTCATCGATCTCCTCGGGCGCCGGCCGGTGCGCCTTCGTGCCGTACCGGCTACCGGCCTTCCGACCCGGACGCCCAGGTTCACCAGAAGCCTCGCCTGACTCGTCGCGCGAGAACGGAGCAGCCTGACGCTTCTCGGCACGACGCAACTCCTCGACCTTGTCCTCAAGCTCGCTCACGCGAGCCCGCAACCGCCCATTCTCACCCGCCAACCGAGCGCAACCCTCGCACCCACCCCCGACCGGCGAAACCCCCGCAAAACCCCGATCCACAGCCATGCACGCCCATTACGCCAAGCTTCACATAACTCCTTCCCGACCGGCTAAACCAATACCTTCTGCTGGGGTGAAATGCCCACCGAGGTTGCGCGAGCCGTTGGCCCAAATTTGGGCGTACGAACACGTCTCGGTCCGAGGCCGAGTTGAACCGCCGAGGATTGAGGTGGCTAGGCGGTGGTGGCTGCGGCGGCCTCCAGGGTGACCGTGAAGCCGAGCTCCTCGAGCTGGGCGATGAGACGGCGGGCTCGTCGTGCAGGATCCTGTCGTTTGGTGAAGTAGTCCTCGCCCAGGTCCTCGTACACCTCGCCGGTGCTGAGCAGATGCCAGACCAGCTCGATCAGCGAGTGGGCGACGGCGACGGCCGCCTTGTTAGGCCCGCGGCGGCGAGCGATCTGCCGGTATTGGGCGCCGAAGTAGCTGCGCTTGGTGCGTGCTGCGGCCCTGCCGGACTCGAGCAGCGCGCGGCGCAGCCACTGGTTGCCGCCGGTCGTGCCGACGCGGCGGCGCTTGCCCGCTGACTCGTAGCTTCCCGGGCACAGGCCGACCCAGGAGGCGAGATCGCCGGCGGTCGGGAACCGGGTCATGTCAGCACCGGTCTCGGCGATGATCACGTCGACCGTGAGCCGGTCCACGCCGGGCACCGGCAGCAGCAATGCGTACACCGGCTCAAACGCAGCCGTGCGCGCGTCGATCTGCTCGGTCAGGGCGGCGATCGAGGCGTTGAGGAAATCGAGATGGCCCAGGATCCGCTCGCAGGCGACGGCGTGGTGAGAGCTGAAGTGGCCGGTCAGCGCCTCGGCCAGCGCGGGGATCTTGAGGCGCATCCTGCCTTTCGCCAGCTCGGCCAGCTTCGCACCGTCGCGCTCGCCAGAGATCATCGCCTCGACCATCGCGCGCCCGGACTGGGTCCGGACCTTTGAAGCGACCGAGGTCAGCTTGATCCCCGCGTCCTGGAGAACCTTCTCCAACCGCTGGACCTCTGATACGCGCGCGTCGATCTGAGTCTTGCGGTAGCGCGTCAATTCCCTGAGCTCTCGGATCGGCGCCGGCGGCACGAAGCTCGGACGGACCATCCCGTGCGCGGCCACGTCCGACAGCCACTCGGCATCGCTCATGTCGGTCTTGCGCCCGGGAACCTTCTTGACGTTCCTCGCGTTGCAGAGCCACACCGTGAAGCGCGCCTCAAGCGCGTAGTACACGGGCTTCCAGTACACGCCCGTGGCCTCCATCGCCACCAGCTGCACCTGCCGCTCGGCCAGCCACGCCTCCAGCGCCCTGAGCCCGGCCGTCGTGCTCGCGAAGCGGTCCTTCTCGAACACCACGCCACCTCGCGGCCCAAGCCTCCGAAAGCACGCCACGACGTTGTCGCGATGCACATCCAGCCCCGCGACCCGTTCGTAGATCTGATCCACTGCCTGCTCCTTCCCGACGGTTGACAGATCCGACCGCCGGGGAGGGACCTTGGTGAAAACCGAATCTGGGGTTCGTGCTCGTAGCGACAATCCGAGGTCCCGCGGCCCAGCACCAGACTTTCGACGGGCTCAACTACCTCCAAGAAAAAAACGGCGACCGCGCCCGGCGCGTCACCGCCAGCATTTCATGGATCCCCGGTGGACGCAGTCCATGCAGACTTTCGTATGTCGTCAGTGCGCCAGGAGGCCAGCGTCGATGACGTGTCGGCCACGTCAAACCTAAACAGGGCCAAGCCGTTTACAGCAGGTACTACAGATAAGTAGCGCGGCGGCAGCCGTCGCGGGATCTGGACCCGAGCCGCGAGCTGCGCCGCGCTCGCGCTCGGCCTAGCGGTTCCGGCCGTGCCCGCCGGCGCAGCGGTGAGCTGTTGGACGCTCATCATGCGGCCGCCGATCCGAGGTCGCCGAAGTCGACTGTGACGACTTCGCCGTGCCCGTTCGTCGCCGGGCTGGCCGGCTCGGCAGCACGACCGCCTCGAGCGAGGTTTACAGGTAGGCGCCGATCCCGGCGGCGACCGCGGCGCGCTTGCGCGCGTCGGAGTACAGCGCCTTGACCCCGGCGAGCGAGGCACGGTCGATCTCGCCGAGGTCCTCATAGACGGCGTCGATGTCGGGGCCGGCCTCCTCGACCGGGAGGGTCACGATCAGCCGGCAGGCGAGATAGACCCGCCGGGTGCCGGCGGGGACGAACTCGGCCGGGATCGATTGGAACTGCTGGCGCCAGCGGCCGGGCACGACCGCGTTGAGCCGCTGGATCACGGACTGGGCGCCGATGTAGGCGGCGACCTGCGCGCCGGCGTAGGGCTCGCCGCGGTAGGCGACTTTGCTCATCGCGCGAAAGCCGATCGCGCCCGGCGCGAACGGGCGGCGAAACAGAGCCGCTGCCTCGGCCTGGGTCCGCGCAGGCTGCGTCATGGTGCTGGGGTCGATGTTCGTCATGTGGGTTCCCTTCAAATGGTTGGTTGACTTCAGGCGCCCAGCTCGCTGGGCGTCTGGTGAAGCCCCCGCCTCGACAATGAGGTGGGGCGAGCGGCTGCCGGCACACCCGGCGTGGGCGGCCCGTAACCGGTCCTGCTGGGGTTGCGGACGGGCGTCGGCCGGCGAGCCCTGGGGACTGCTCGGTCGGAGACAGCCCGCGAGGGTGGAGCGGGCGAAGGTCCCGTGTCGGCATCCTTGCCCGATCGGGTTCCGTGTCTGCCCCCAACCTCATCGCGATCTGCTGATCGCTTCGGGCGTCGACTTCTGAGCGTTGTGATGGGTACGGCGTCCGCCACGACCACGCTTTTGGAGCTCGGCTTCGTGCTGGCGCTCGAGGCCGTGTGTCTGTTCCTGGGGCAGCGCCGGTTGTTCTGGTTGGCCGTCGACGCAACCGGATCTCGGCTGCTCGGCTATGTGCTGGCGATGCCGGGCACTGTGCTGCACGAGAGCGCGCACTACCTCGCCTGCGTGATCCTGCGAGTCCCGGCCGGTCGGCAGGTCCGCACCCGTGACGGGCGTCGTGCCCGCGTGCGGCTGTTCTACCCCCAACGTGACCCGGTGACGGGGTCGGTGATTCTCGGGATGGTTCCTCACGCCAAGACGGACCCGGTTCGCGGCGCGCTGATCGCGATCGCGCCGCTGCTGCTGGTGCCACCGCTGCTTGTGGCGATCGCACTGCTGATCGCCGACACGAGCGATCCCGCGCAGCTACGGCACGTGCTGCCACAGTTGGCTACCGGGAAGCTCGTGCTGCTCGGATATCTGGCGTTCTCCTGCGGCCAGGCTGCGTTTCCGTCCTGCGGCGATCACGTCGGCGCGCTCGGCGCGCTCGCATTGACCGCGATCCTCGGCATTACCGTCGCCGTGATCCTCGGCGATGGTGGGCGGGCCGAGCTGACCACGGTCCTCCGCGACGCGTGCCTGTTGCTTGCCGTCCCGGCGATCGCGAGCGCGCTCAGCCTGCTCGTGCTCGGCATGATCGCACGCGCACGGCGCAGCACGTAGCCGCTAGGCGCTACCCGCCTACGGCTGATCTACAGCGGGGAGAGCGTCCTCTTGCGGCGGTAGATGGCCGGCGATCACGGAGCGGTCCGCTGGGCCGTCGTAGACCAGTTCGCCGTCGTGCAGGGCGATGCAACGGTCGCTGAGGTCGGCGACCTCGGCGCGGTGCGTCGAGACGATCACCGCGGCCCCCGAGGCCGAAGCGCTCCGCAGCAGCTCGACCAGCACGCTTCGACTTGGCGGGTCGAGGCCGTCGAACGGTTCGTCTGCGAGCAGCAGTGAGAACGGGCGGATGAATCCCATCGCGAGCGACGCCTTCTGGCGCATCCCGCGGCTGAACTGGGAGGGCA
>JADGPN010000255.1 GCA_017882465.1 Solirubrobacteraceae bacterium | reverse complement strand
GCAACGGGCTCTCAGGACCGAATGGTGTCGCCGGAGAACCGTCCGGGCCTGTCAGGGGTTTCGGCAGGAAAGGGCTGTCAGGACCGGACAGTTTCGCCCCAGAACCGTCCAGCGTTGTCAGGGGTTGCGGTCGTAAACCCCTGTCAGGACCGGACACTTTCACCGCAAACCCCGGCGGAAACCCCGGCGGAAACCCCGGCAGAAACCCCGGCAATAACCCCGGCAGAAACCCCGGCGCCTATCGCGCGCGCGGGTAGGGAACCCCAGAACCCCAGGATCCCAGAAGACCCCCCAACCCCCCTTGCAGGGGGGCAGGACACCGACTCGATCCTGGTCGAGCAGACATACGTCACCGAGCGCGGTCGCCAGCGCCGGCGCGTTGTCCCTGTCGACCTCGCCGCGGTGCGAGCCGGTCTGGCGGCGGGGAGCGAAGCGGATCGCGTCGCGTGGGAGCAGGTGCGCATGGTGCTGCTGCAGACGGTCGGCGAGAGCACGTTTGAGATCTGGCTGGAGCCGCTGGAGCTGATCGCTGTCGACGGCAGCGGCACTTTGATCGTGTCCGCGCCGGACGCGACCGTCAGCTGGATTCGTGAGCGCTTCGGCCGGCTGCTCAACCGCGGCGCACAGGGTGTGGGCAGACCGCTGCGGATCGCTGACGAAGTCGAGCGCAAGGCAGCCGGGACGCTGGTCCCGATGACCGCCGCGCCGCTGGGAGGCGCGCCGGTCGTCTCGTCAGCCCGCGCTGGGTCCGATGGAGATCTCAGCTCAGACCCGCGTCCGACTCGCGGAGGTGACCGCTCGAGCGGCTCTCCGCCTGACACGTCACCTGACACGGCGGCGCACGCACGCGCTCGCCGATCGGCCCACCCGTCTTCCTACACCGAGGTCCACAACCAAGCAAAGGAGGCATCGGGATGAGACGTGTCGTCAACCACCTCTGGCCCGTCGTGCACTACCGGCCGCCCCGCTCTCCGCTCCGGTTGCGTGACGGGGTGGCACCGCGGTGTCACAGGGTCGCAACGGTTACCGACAAATCCGATCGCGCACGGCCGAGAGGCCGCTGCCGGACCCGATGATCAGGGCAATGACCGACATGTCCTCCCACCCGCCGGCTGATGGGTCATCTCCCGTGCCCGGCTACAGGTCGGTCTACCCGTCCGCTTACACGCCTGTCCACAACCAGAAGCAGGAGGTGTCGTGATGATCTGCGTTTGCGCGCAGCAGAAGGGCGGGGTGGGAAAGACCACCTCGGCGATCAACGTGGCGGCGCTGCTCGCCCTGGCAGGCCGTCGGGTGCTGGCGGTCGACGTCGATCCGCAGTTCGCGCTGACCCGCCGGCTCGGGATCGGGCTCGGGCAGCTCGAGCGTACGGTCGTCGATGTGCTCGCCGGCTGGGTCGACGCCGGCGAGGCGATCATTCCCGGCGTTCACGGCCTCGACGTGCTGCCGGCGACCCGTGAGCTGGCCGGCGTGGAGCTGGCGCTGGCGGGAGAGGTCGGTCGCGAGAGCGTGTTGCGCGACGCGCTCGCCGGGCTCACCTACGACGCGGTCGTGATCGACACGCCGTCGAACCTCGGACTCCTGACCGTCAACGCGCTGGTCACGGCCGACGTCGTGGTCGCGCCAGTCGCCGCCGATGACGAGGGCGCGGCCCAGGGAGTCGCGGAGCTGCGCGCGACGATCGCCAAGCTCGGCCGAATCCGGCAACAGGTACCCGTGCTGTCGGTGATCGTGACGAAGGCCAAGCCGCGGCGGGTGATGAGCGACGTGATCGACGGAGCGCTCACCTCGCTCGGGCTAGAGCCGGTCACGCGAGTTCCCGATCGCGCCGCGGTCGAGCAGGCCGACGTCGCCCGCACGCCGATCGCGATCTCGGCACCGGACAGCGCCGTGACGCTCGCCTACCGCGAGCTCGTCGAGCACCTGGAAGCCCGTTGGGTGATCGCATGAGCGCCATCAGAAGGCGTGGCCTGCAGATTGACGACCCGCTCGGACCGGGCCAGTCGGCCCAACCGGCGCAGCCGCCAGCGGATGCGGATCCGGCTGCGGCGGGAGCGTCGGCCGCGCGGCGCGGCGGACAAGCCGGAGGCGAGCCGACCGATCGCGCCGTGTCCGCCGACTCGGCGAGGAAGCCCAAGCGCCGCGATCGATCCACCACGGGCCCGGCGCCCTCCGGCCGACGGCGCGAGCGGGCCGCTCGCAGCGAGCGTCCCACCCCGGCGGGCGGCGAGGTGTGGCGCGAGTGGACCGGGCTGACGGGGGTCGGGAGCTTCCGGCTGCCGCACGAGCTGCTGGCCGAGCTCGGCGACACCGCCCGGGAGCTCGGGCTGCCGATCGGGCTGATCGTCGCCGCGGCGCTCACCCAGCTGCTCGACCAGTCCCCCGAGCAGATCGCGGCGCTCGTGGACAGAGCCGACGATGCGCGTATCCACGGGCGCCGGACCAACCGGCGGCGCCTGCCCGAACGGGCCAGCGGGTGATCCGCGTGACTCGCCCGGAAAACGACACCGCCCTCGCCGCCCTCGCAGCGTCGCGCGACACGTCGCTGACGTGCCGCTCCGTACTGAGTGGCGCGCGGATTTCGCTTGTAAAGAACGGCCCCGCACCGCTGCAACGGCCGGGGCCTGACACCGAAGGAGGTACCCATCCGATGCAGATCCAAGGTAACTCAACCCGCGTTCGTGAGGCGCCCGTCGATGGGCTGATCCGCACCCGCTACACGCTCGTCGTGTGCGTCGTGTGCGGCCACGAGCGCATCCACACACCACCGCACGAGACCAGCTGCCCCGAATGCGGCGCCAGCGCGCGCCGCTCTTTCACCCTGTTCCGCGACCTGACGGAGGACCGATGACCGCCGTAGCCCTCGCGCCCAAGGGACTCCGGATCCCGGCCGAGCTTGAGCAAGAGATCCTCGCCAGGATCGATCGGGCCGGCCTCCACGTCTGCGAGGCCGAGCTTCGCTACAAGCTCCGGTGGGACGAGCGCACCCGCGGATCGCTGCTGGAGCTGCTCGACGAGCTCGAGGGCCGCGGGCTGATCGAGAGCGCGATCCACTTCCGGCTCACCGAGCACGGTCGTGCCGAGCTGCCCGAGGACTACCAGCCGCCGCTGCGCTACGGCACCGGGATCCCTTGGGAGGTGCGCTCATGAACGCGCGCGAGATTCCCACAAGGCGATCGATCATCGCCAAGGTCGTCAGCGAGCTCGAGCGGGGCGGCGCCGGCAGACCGGCGGACATCGCGCGCCGCCTCGGACCGGACTGGACCGAGGACCGAGTCCGGACCGCGCTCGCCGAGCTGTTCTCAGGCGGCGTTGTCGGCCACAACCCCGAGCTCGGGTTCTGGTGGGTCGCATGAATCAGCTCAACCGAACGATCGATGCCTGTCGCGACGCCGGGTTGCCGGTCGTCAACGAACGCGACTGCACGTGCGGACTTTGCGGGCGGCTGGTCGTGCTCGCCCGAGCGGCCGGTCTCGAGATCATCTGGCCCTACGATCGGCGCTGCCCGACGCACGGCCTCCGCGACCCCGACGCACCCCGGCAGGCCGCGCGACCGCGACCGCGACCGCGACGGTCACGTTCGTGGGCTGCGCGGGAGGCGTCGGCGACACGAAAGGCCGGTGCGTGATGAGCGGCGCGATCTCCGAGTCGGCGCGCGAGCTCGCCGTCCAGCTCGCGCGACGGTTGGCGCAGGACGCCGAGCTCGCCCAGCGGCTGTGCGACGCACAGCAGCGCCTTGCGCACGCGAACGACCGGCTGTGGTGGGGTCTTCACCCCGACGGCCTCGCCGCCGTCTACGGAGAGCACCCCGCGGCGATCGACGTCGCGTTCGCGGAGAACCGCTCCGAGGTACTCGGCGCCCCCGACCCGCTCGGAGCCGCCCAGCAGGTCCACTGGAGCATCCACCGCGCGTTCATCGACTACCAGACCGCCGCCGAGGAGCGCCGGGCGCTCACTGCCGATACGGGCGAGTCGATCCGTGAGTTCGTCGACGCGCTCGTCGCTGCCGGATGGACCGAGCAGCAAGCCAGAAACGTCGACGTCCACAAGCTCGCTCACGCGAGCGCCGACGATCACCCACCGGGCCAGCACCCCGCAACCCAGCAGTCGTCACCCGGTCAGACGCCATCCCCGCATCCTGGGACTCGGCCCCAGTCGTCTGTGCCGAACGCGCCGTCCTCGCGGCCCAACGGCCCCGCGCCTGGCCGATGAGACCAACCGGTGCCTCATGCCCAGGACTCCGGGCGGTGCTCACCTCGCGCGGCCGACTCGCGCTGGTGGCGGTGATGTTCGCGTTGGCCACGCTGCGGTTCGACGGGGACGGCTCGTGAGCCAGGCGGGCTGTCGCACGCCGCTGACCTACTACGGCGGCAAGCAGCGACTCGCCAGGCGGATCGTGGCGCTGATGCCGCCCCATCGCGTCTACTTGGAGCCGTTTGCCGGCGGCGCGGCGGTGCTCTTCCGAAAGCCGCGCGCCGCCCGCGAGACGCTCAACGACCTCGACAGCCGGGTCATGCGGTTCTGGCGCGCGCTGCGCGACCGCCCCGACGAACTCGCCGCAGCGATCGCCACGACGCCGTACACCAGGGCGGAATGGAACATGTGCCGTGAGCAGCCCGACGCGGTCGATGACGTCGAGGCCGCGCGTCGGTTCCTGGTCTGGATCGACCAGTCGTTCAGCCGCGAGGGCACCGGCTGGTCACCGCCGTCGGTCCGGTTTGACCGCCGCGGCCGCTGGCAAGCAGGCGTATGGGCGAACCCGCCCGACAAGCTCGCGGCCGCAGCCGATCGGCTCGCGGGTGTCGCGCTCGAGCACACCGACACGCTCGACCTGATCTCCCGCCACGACCAGCCCGACACGGTCATCTACTGCGACCCGCCCTACGCCGGCCCCTCCCGGCTGGAGCCCGGCAAAGGCTACCGCCATGACGACGCCGAGAACCTCTGGCCCCAACTGGTCGACGTCCTCTCAGCAGTCGAGCACGCAAGCGTGATCCTGAGCGGCTACCCGTGCCACGCCGCAGACGACCTGAGCTGGACACGCCTTGACCTGAAGCACAAGCGCAGCGTCACCGCCAGATCCGGATCGACGCTCGCGCCCGCCCCCGAGTCGGTCTGGATCAACCCGACCGCCGAGGCCTCACCCCGAAGGCTGTTCGGGTGACACCCACGCACCACGGCAACGGCCGCCGCGGACAAGTCGAGCCTGACGAGGGCCTCGCCGGCGCATCTCCTCACCAGCCCGTCAGCTAAGTCGGCCACGACCATGCACGGCCTGATGCGCGGTGGGGGACGGCCGAAGAAGCAAGCGAGAGCCCGCGGGGTCTGGACAACCCGGCGCACACCTGCAAACCCGTAGCAAACCACCACAGGAGGTCTCGACGATCGCACCGACAATCATGCCGGCGATCACGACGCCAGCCGCCCGACGCGATCAAGGGATCGCCGCTCGGCGCCAGCCCCGAGAAACTTCGCACTCACCCATGCGGACGCTGGCGGTGTGCTGGAGGGGGACGCGGCGAGGCGCGTGCGGTCGTTTTGTACGGCGTCTACAGCACGGGACGGCCGATGTGCTTCGGAATGCTGGCCCCTGGCCGCCGGCGGGTGTATTCGCGCGTGCGCTGCGGCGCATCGCTCATCCGCGCGAGCACAGCCGACTGCACGCCCACGCAGGTCGGCGCCGGGACGACGGCCAACCTTCGCAGGACGCACAGCAGCAGAAAGCACCGTTGGCGATCCGCTCCGCGGACGCGTTCGCACGGGCCGCGGTCACCGGATCCGGGAGAATGGGCAATCGAACGCGAGCGCCCGGCGTCGCGCGGATCACGCCCGAACCGGACGAGTGCTCCGTCGCCGTTGCGCTCGTCCGGGTTGACAGTCACCAATCCACAAAAGCGCTCGTCAGCCGGGTGTCCGGTTTCCGCGCAATCCGGGTCGATGGACGACTGTCGGCGACGTCAGATGCCTGGTCCGTCGGGAAAGCAGGCGAGCTCTCGGTAGCGATAGACAGCTCACATGAGCGTGCTTCAGCGGGGAGGCTCGCGC
>JADGPN010000056.1 GCA_017882465.1 Solirubrobacteraceae bacterium | reverse complement strand
GGATGCCCGTCCTGCGGTGAGTCGCCCGCCAGCAGCTCCAGGCACCGGCTCCGGATCGAGCCCAGCGCTTCGTCCAGCCTGCCCGTGACCACCTCCAGCACCTCGAGCCACGCGAGCGCGCCAGCGTAGTCGCCCAGCGCCTCGGCACTCGTCGCCCATTGGGCCGGCTGGCGCACCGCCCTCTCTCGGCGCCGCACAGCATCGACCTCACTCGCTGGGACGGTCATCGTGGCTCAACGTACAAACACGGCGAAAGGTCAGCAACCGGTGGTAACGTGAGCTACGTCAGCTGGAAGACAGGCCGGTCATGCGGACTCCACCAACAGGATCGCTCCGGCGATCCCGGAGTTCGATCCCGCTAGCGGCACGACACGGATGCGGCAGACGATGTCCGTTCCTCGCCGGTCGCGGGCCTCGATCCGCGTTTCCTCACCGGCGGAGGCACCGGAGACGCACGCGCGCAGCGGGTCGCGGAGCTGCTGCACCGGCAGCCCGATGTCGAGGTTCAGGAAGTGCTGATCGCGGACGTCGGCGGCGCTCAGGCCCCACATCTCTTTAGAGCGCTCGTTCCAGATCTGCACCCTCAGCTCGGTGTCGACCACCACCACCCCAACGCCGAGGCTTGTCAGCATCGAATCGACGAGGATGTTCACGCGGTTGAGCTCGTGAGTTCGCAGGCGGAGCTCGTCGTTCATCGCCTCGAGCTCCTCATTGGAGGACTGGAGCTCCTCGTTCATCGTCTCGAGCTCCTCGTTGGTCGACTGGAGTTCCTCGTTCGTCGTCTCGAGCTCCTCGTTGGTCGACTGAAGCTCCTCGTTGGTCGTCTCGAGCTCCTCCACGGTCGACTGGAGCTCCTCGTAGGCCGTCTCCAGCTCGCGTTTCGAGGTCTCGAGCTCCGAGGTGATCCTGTTGTAGCGGGTGACGTCGAGGAAGGCGATGCTGGTGCCCCCGTGGTCGCCGCCGTCCCCAAGAGCGGTGACCTCAATCTCCAGCGCGTGCTCGGAGCCGTCACGCGTCTTGTAGGTCACCGGCTCAACCGTGATCGGCTCCCCGCAGGCGTGCGCGTCGTCGATCAGCGAGCGCAGCTCGGCCGGGCGGTAGGAGATCTCGAGATCCTGGAGCGGCCGACCCACATCGTGCTCGCTGAAGCCGAACAGCTTGCGCAGCGGCTCATTTCCGAGCACAACGGTTCCGTCCGCGTTCACGACCAGCTGCGCGATCGGGCTGACCCGGAACGCCTCCATCACCGCATCGGGGATCAGTCCGGCCGAGGGCCCCGTCCGCGGCGACACCAGGACGGGGTTCCCATTGCGGGCCCTAATCAACGGCACCTTGCGGAACACGCGCAGGGTCTGGTTCTCAGCCGTGAAGCCCTCGTCGAAGCTGAGCAGCATCTCCGACTTGCCCAGCACGAGGATGCCACCGTGGCCCAGCGCCAGGTGCAGCCGACGGATCACGCCGGCCTGGGTCTCGGCGTTGAGGTACATCAGCGTGTTGCGGCACAGCAACAGGTCCAGCTTGGAGATGGGGGCATCGCGGACGAGGTCGTTGCGGCCGAAGATGACGCCGCGGCGGAGGTCCTTGCCGAGGCTGAGCTTGCCCGCAACCGGCTGGAAGTAGCGCTCGACCACGTCAGCGGGCAGCTCTTCGACCTGCTTGGGCGCGTACGCACCCAGGCGCGCTTGGTGGAGCGCATCATCGTCGAGGTCAGTGGCGAAGATCTTCACCCGCTCCGCGTATGCCCTGAGCCCGAGCGCGTCGGCCAGCAGGATCGCGATGCTGTACGGCTCCTCCCCGGTCGCGCAGCCGGCCGACCAGACGCGAATCGGGGCATGATCGGGCTTGCCGGCCAGCAGTTCGGGAATCAGCTGCTTGGCGATGTGGTCCCAGACCGCAGCGTCTCGGAAGAACGAGCTGACATTGATCAGGATCGTGGCGAACAGATGCGGGAACTCCCCGGCCGACGCCTCGAGATGGTCCATGTAGTTCTCGTAGCCCTCGATCCCCAGGTCCTGCATCCGCTTGCCGACCCGCCGGCGCAGGCTTGAGCGCTTGTAACCGGTGAAGTCGAACCCTCGATTTCGCTGGATGTACTCGAGTAGCCGCTCGAACGGATCATTCGGGTCGAGCCCCGGTTCCTCGCGGTCGGCAGCGCTCACGGCAGATCCACACTTACGTGGCCGGTGCCGGAGTCCGCGGACTCTCCGGCGGAGCCCTCAACCTCTGCGGCGAAGTCTGCGGCCTCGCTGGCGGACGGGCGCGCCCTGGAGCTGGCATCCATCGCCCGGCGCATCTCGGCGGCACGCCGGAGGGCGTCGTCGGCCTGCTCCTCGAAGTAGCGCGCCGAGCGCTCGCGGCCCTGTCCGGATGCTCTCTGCGCCAGCCGGCGGAGCAGCGCGCCGCGCTCACGGAGCATCCGGATCGGGCGCCAGATCGCCGTGTCCAGTCCGTCGCCCTGCACGACGAGCAGACTATCGGCCGAGAACGAGTGCCCGGCCTGGCATCGGTAGATCGTCAGCCGCTGCTTAATGTCCTCCCACAGGACGCCGCCGCACTCCGGACAGGTGATTTCGGTGCGCATCCCGGCCGGCTCAGCGCCGTCGAGCTCGCCGACGCGCGAGGACGCCGCCGCCACGGGGGGGGTCTCGGTCGGGTTGGGCCGCCACCGCGGAGAGCGCACGAGCTGGTCGATGCGCTCCGCCAGCTCGGCGATCGGCAGGACTTCGTCGACGTCGACGTTGCCGATCGCGCTCTGAGGCATGTTCGGGAACGCCGCCTCGCTCGGCTGCTGAACGAGCGCCCAGCCGCCCTGGGCACGGATCTCGCCCAGGCCCGCGGTTCCGTCGTCCAGCATGCCCGACAGCACGACGCCGATCGCGCGGGGGCCGAACTCGCGCGCCGCGCTCCTGAACATCGGGTCGATCGCGGGGCGAACACCGTGCTCGGTCGGGCCCTCCCCGAGCCGGATCCGCCCCTCCTCGACGACCAGATGCCGGCCTCGCGGGGCCACGTAGACGACACCGCGAACCAGCGACTCACCGTCGGCCGGAGATACGGCGTGCAGGGACCCCACGCGGTCGAGAATCGACGGAAGCACACTGGCGCCCGTCATGCCGACGTGGAGCGTGACGAGCACCGAAGCCCCGAAGTCGCGCGGAAGCCGGGACAGAAGCTCCGCCAGCGCTTCGATCGCGCCTGCCGAACCACCGATGAACACGCACCCGTCGGGCCGCTCCCGGTGAGCGGTCGACCCCGGTTCCCCTGCCGCTGACACCATCAATCCGACATGCGATGGTTCGGCTCGGTGTCCGCCAATCCGTTCGCCGTCGCCGGCTCGGCATCTCCGGCATCGTGGCCGGCCTCCCGCCCGCGCTCGGCCGCGCGCTCGGCGCGGTCGGCCGCGCGTGCTGCGCGCTCGGTGGCACGGTTGGCCACGGCCGTCCTCTCGGCGCGAGCCTCACGGGTGCGGCGCAGCTCGTCCGAGAGCGCCAGGCTCGCGCTGCGGACCTCGGCTGCCTTGGTCCGCATCAGGTTGAACTGCTGCTCGTGCGTCGTCTGGTTCGCCGAGAGCATCCTGCGGAGATCCTCCAGGCGCTCGGAGACCTCCCGCGCGGCGGTCGCCCGAGACCTTGCGGGGAGATCACCCGCCCCGCGGCGGCGGACGCCGAGCGCGGCCGGGACGAGCATCTCCTCGAGGCCCGAGAGCACGTGGTGGTCGTCGGACTTGCCGGGCTCGGCGAACAGACTCCCCAGCACCAGCCACGATCCATCCCCGCGCTGCTCGACGAGGCCCGCCGACCGCAATCGCCCCACGGACGCGGTCACGGTCGGTCGCCGCGAGCCGATCAGGCGTCCGAGCCGCTCGTGGCTGACCGGCGCTTCGATCACCACGCCTCGTGGCAGGACCACTCCCCAGTGAGCCGCGAGGTGCCACAGGAAGGCCAGCAGGCGGACATCGATTGAGGGAAGCGTGCGGATGGCCTGGCCAACGACGAGCCGGGCCCCCCGGCGGGTGGCGCGCTCGAGCAGCGCCGCGACAATCTCCGGCCAGGCGCTGGCCCCCTGGGTGAACGTATCGTCGAATGTGGCCAGCCGGACCGAGGTGAGCGCGGTCCAGCATTCCGAACGCGGGAGCATCGAGGCGTCCGGCGCGGAGGATCCGGTCCTGATCAGGTCCTCGGGTCCGACGAGGTCAGCGGTGGTCCGTCCCGCAATCGTGACCTCGTTGACCATGAATCCATCCAGCACCAGCGCGCCCAGCCGCGCTTCCTCGAGCGCCAGCGTAAGCTCCCTCGAGGCACCGGAGTCGAACCGCTCGTACGTGCCTGTGATCGACCCGATCGCTTGATCGAGGCGGTCGTGATCGCTGATCGCCCGCCCGAGCTCGGGATCGACCTCCAACAATCGGATTGTGTGTCCCACCTGTTGCCAGTGTAGTCGCAGGCAGCCTTCGAGCAAACGCAGTGGTTGCGTGTGAAACCACTCCTGCAAGACAGTCGGAGCAGCCGTCACAGTGTCAGCGCCGCCGGTGTGAGGGGCTGTCAGCGGTCATCCACCCGACGTCAGCCGCCGGCCCGTAACCCACATCACGCCGTCCCTGCGGCGGACGCTGCATACCCTCCACACCCCGGGTCGCCAGCCTCGCCTCCTCGTCCAAGGGCGGTGCTGCCCGTAGCCGTGGTCGCAGCTCGGGAGCCGGGGTAAAGGCGCGCGCCCGCGGACGGGCGCGCGACTCCCGAGTTCTCGCCGCTGGCGATCCGGCTCGAGGTGACGGATCGTCCGCCGCGTCCCGCCGGTACGCTGCGCACCGGCGCATGACCAGCAACGGGACCGTCACGATCGACATCATGGCTCAGCCCGGGCCGCGGGAGCGGCGAGCCTCTCGGGAGCCGCGAGCCCGTCGCGCGCGCACACGCGCCTACCCGCGCGGGATTGCCGAATGAGCGTGGAACTGGCGCCCGACGACATCGTCCGCACCCACACCGACGTTGCCGAGGGGGCGCGCGAGCCGCTGCTGGTGATTGAGCCGTTGCTCGAGTTCCTCGGCCAGCACGGACTGGATGCACCGGCGGACCTGGACGCCGTCCCGATCGGCGAGGGCCATTCGAATGTCACCTTCGCGCTCAGCACAGGCGTCGTCCTGCGCCGCCCGCCGCGCGGTCCGCTGCCCCCCAGCGCACACGACGTGCTGCGCGAAGCCCGCCTGCTGCAGGCACTCGAGACCACCCCGGTGCGGGCGCCCTCCGTGCTCGCGGTGGGCGATGACCCGGCCGTGATCGGTTCGCCGTTCTATGTGATGGAGATGGTGCCCGGGCACGTCGTCACGAACGCGATGCCGCCGGAGCTGGACACCGAGCAGGAGCGCGCTCGGCTGGCCGACGATCTGATCGATTCGCTGGTCGAGCTGCACGCCGTCGATTGGAGCGCGGTCGGACTGGACGGATTCGGCAAGCCGACCGGGTACCTCGAGCGCCAGCTGCGGCGCTTCACCGGTCTGTGGGAGCACAACCGAACCCGGGACATTCCCGAGGTGGAGACGGTGCGCGCGTGGCTGGCCGCCAACCTCCCCGACTCTCCCCCGGCGACGATCGTCCACGGCGATTTCAGGCTCGGCAACACCATTCTCGCGCCGCACCCGCCAGCGCGCGTGGCCGCGATCCTCGACTGGGAGATGGCCACGATCGGCGATCCGCTGGCCGATCTCGCCTACCTGATGATGTTCTGGGTCCGGTCCGATGACCCCAGCCTGGGGATGTTCGACCTCCAGAGCGTCACAGGGCTGCCGGGGTTCCCGACCCGCGCCGAGATGATCGGGCGCTACGAGGACCGCTCCGGGCGCTCGATGGGCCAGCTGAGCTGGTACGTGACGCTCGCACTGTGGAAGTCGATCGTGTTCATGGAGGGCAACTACAAGCGATCACTCGCGGGTTCGACCGACGACCCGTTCCTGAAGTCGTTCGGCGAGGGCGTGGACGAGCTGGCCCGGCGGGCGCTGAACGTCTCGCAGCATGGCTTCTGAACCCGAGCCCTGCCGCGGCCTGCTGGTCGACTGGGGCGGCGTTCTGACGAGCAGCCTGCGATGAGAGCCCGCCGCTTCGCGCCGGCAGCCGGCCTGATCGCGCTGGCCCTGGCCGGCTGCGGCGGAGGCAATACTCTGTCGGCCACGGACCTGCGGGCGGCCGCCGGCGCGATCTGCTCGACGGCGAGCCGGCAGACCAGTCAGATCTCGCTCCCGGGATCTCCGGCCGGAGCCGCCGTCTTCCTCACCAAGGGAATCGCGGTCATCACTCCCGAGCGTGCCCAGCTCCGAGCCCTGGTGCCGCCCGACAGTCTCGCCAACACCTACTCGAGCGCCTTGAGCGCGTTCTCGCACAAGTTGGCCGCCCTGACGGCCACGCATCACCTGATCGCCACCGGCGGTGACCCGGTACAGGCGATGACGACCCTGCAGCAGACACTGACGCCGATCGAGATGCGGGAGAACGAGGCGTGGCAGACCCTCGGGATCCCGGCCTGCGTGAACCACTGAGCGCGGCCCGCGCGCCTGGGCGCCAACCCGCGCTCAGTCCGTTGTTGTGAGTTAGACTCGCGGCTTCCTGGAGCGGCGACATCGACAAGGTCGACACGCAGGTGGGGATGCTCGGGGAGCGACTCCTCCCCGGCTTCGGCTTCAGCGACACGGCGTTCCGGATCTTCATCCTGATGGCCTCGCGCCGGCTGAAGTCCGACCGCTTCTTCACCAACGACTAGCGCCATGGAAACCTGTGCGCTGACGTGAGCGGGGCAGAACCGCGGAGCTCTGCCGGTCAGCGCCCCACGGCTTCGGCAGCTTCCTCGAGCCGGTCATCACCCCAGAACAGCGCATCGCCCACGGCGATCGTCGGCACGCCGGTCACTCCTCGGCGCAGCGCCGCGTCGGTCTCCCGCCTCAGGCCATCCTTGATCGCCTGGCGCTCGACCCCGGCGCGGACCGCCTCGGGGTCGATCCCCGCGTCGACGGCGGCCTGCAGGACGGTGGCGAGATCGGCCAGGTGGCGGCCCTCGGCGAAGGCCTGGCGGAACAGCTCACGCGACAGCGCACGCCGCTCCAGCTGATCGCTCATCAGCAGCGCCGCTCGCAGCGCGACGATCGAGTAGGTCGTGACCGGCCAGCCGTCCGGGTAGCGGACGGGCGGCAGGCCGCGCTCAGCCGCGCGACGGGCGATCTCGTCGAAATCGGCCTGCCGATCCGGGGCGAACGACCACGGCACCTTGCCCGTCTGCTGGAGGATGACGCCGAACGCGATCGGCCGCCACTCAGGCGAGACCGGCAGCACGTCGTCGACCCGTGCCGCCGCCAGGTAGGCGTACGGCGAGCTGAGGTCGTAGTAGAAGACTGGACGGCTCAGAGCCCAGATCGTACCCGGGCCCTGAGCCGATCCCACCCAGCCGACTAGAGCTTGGTGAACTTGAACTTGTCGGTGCAGGCCGTGTGAATGCCGTCGGGCGTCGTGCACACGCTCGTGCCGGTTCCCCTCGCGCCCTTGAACAAGCCGGTACCGCCCGTCACCGTGAGCGTGCCCAGATAATCGGTCTGGCTGAAGCTGGTCGGGATGAAGGACCCTTCCTGCGGTGTCAGGTCGAACGTGCCGTGGATCGTCCCGGTCGGCAACCACAGCTTGTAGCTCGCCACGGTGTCACCGCTGTCGGGGACGGTGAACGCATCCGACTGCACGCCGCTGCCGAGCAGCTTGCCGCAGACGGCCGACCCGTACTCCTTGCCCTGCGCGACCGGCGGGAACACCGAGATGTCACCCGGGCCGACCATGATTCCGACCTGCGTCCTGCAGGTGACGGTGACCGTCTTGGCCTTCGGCGCTTTCGTCGTCTTGGCCGGTGCAACTGCAACTCCGAATGCCAGCGGGGCGGCCAACGCAGCCCCGAGTAGGCAAATACGACGTCTCACAACGACCTCCGTCTCGGGTATTCGAACAATCCGTGGCCCGGTCGCGGTGTCACGACCGGGCCACGGCACCATTGCCTTGAGCTCCGCCGGCTTGTGTTCTGAATCAGAACACTAGAACCGGCCGAGCGCCGCGTTGTCAGCGCCCACGATGTTCGACGGCAGCGGCGCGAAGTCGAGCCGCGGTCCGAACGCCTGACCCGAGCGGGAGAACGCGAACGCGATGAACGACTTCAGCGCCGCCGCGTTGGGCCTCGAGGCCGGGATGATGGCGTAGGTGAACGTCGAGATCACATACGCAGCCCTCGCGCTCCGCGGAGGGTTCACGATGTGGATCTCGTCGTTGCCGGGAATGCGGTGCACGACCGCCGCCGCAGCGGTGATGTTCTTCAGGTTCGGCACCTCGTAGTTCCCCGCGTTGTTCTTGATCGCCGCCGCCGGCAGGCTGTGCGCGATCAGGAACGAGACGGCGATGTACGCGATCGACCCGGGCGTGCTCTCCTCAGCGGTCACCATGCCCGCGTTCTTCGGAGCACCTGGGCCCACCCAGCCGGTCGGCTTGGTCGCCGTGCCCACGTGCCGGCGGAACGTCGAGCTCACCCGCGATAGGTAGTCGGTGAACGCGTACGAGTCGCCGGAGCCATCGCTGCGGTGAATCGGGGTGATCGCCTCGTTGGGCAGGTGAACGCCCTTGTTGAGCGAGGTGATCCGCTTGTCGTTCCAGCGCTTGATCTGTCCCAGGTAGATCTCGGCGATCACCGGTCCGGTGAGGTGCAGACGGTGGATGCCGCCCAGGTTGAAGCTGACGCCGGTCGCCGACAGCGCCCACGGGATCTGCAGGCAGCCGTTGCACGCAGTCGATGAGGCGGACAGCGGCGCGTCGGAGCCGCCGAAGTCGACCTGGTTCGTACCGGCATCGAGCAGCCCCTGACCGGACCCGACGGCCTGATAGTTGACTTGATTTCCGGTTGCGTTACCCCAGGCTGCCGCCCACTCGGCTTCGATCGGGGCGACCAGCGTCGACCCGGCACCGTTGAGGGTGGTCGCCGAAGCCGCAGCGGCGGATAGGCCCGACACGGCGCCTGCGAGCAATGCCGCACACGTCAGACTGGCCAATCTCTTGGAGAGCAAAGCAAATTCCTTCCAGTTGGAACAACAGTGAGAGAGAACGAGCTCGCACGCCGGCCGCGCTGTCGAGCCACCGAGCAGGATCGCGATGACGATCTGGTGGCTCGTTGCCAAGCTGTAACCAAGATATGACGATTTTGGTTAGGGGGTCTGGGACGACAACCCGAGGCGAAGCTTTTCACTACCCTGCCCGGCCGTGTACTACGCGGGAATGTCACACTGATGTCGGCACTGCGACTACGACTGCGGCCGCGCGCGGCCATCGGCGCGGAGGCGGCCCGCGCCGGCCGGACCGGGGATCGCATCCTGTTCGCGTTGTGCGCGGGTGCTGGACTGCTGGCCGTGTTCGTGCTCGGCGAGGTCGTCTACCAGGTGATCAGCGGCGCGCGTCCGGCGATCTCGAAGTTCGGGCTCGGCTTCCTCGTCCACTCCCGCTGGGCGCCCAACTTCAGCGCCTTCGGCGCCGCGCAGGCGCTCGTCGGCACCGTTATCACCTCGATCATCGCGCTGTCAATCGCGACACCGCTGGGCATCGCCATCGCCGTGTACCTGGCGATGATGGCGCCGCCGGCAGTGCGGACGGTGGTCGGCCCGCTGGTCGAGATGCTGGCCGCGATCCCGAGCGTGATCGTGGGCTTCTGGGGACTGATCGTGTTCTCACCATTCGTGGCCAACCACATCGAGCCCGCGCTGCACAACGTGCTCGGGTTCATGCCCCTTTTCGGCGCGGCGCAGACCACGGGCTTCAGCCTTCTCACCGCCGGGCTCGTGCTGACGATCATGGTGCTCCCGATCATCGCCGCGCTCAGCCGGGACCTGTTCCTCACCGTTCCCGTCGAGCTCACGGAGGGCGCCGCGGCGCTCGGCGCGACACGCTGGGAGATCATCCGTGGCGTGGTGCTCCCGACGACCGCGTCCGGCGTCGCAGCCGCGACGGTGCTCGGACTCGGCCGCGCCCTCGGCGAGGCGATCGCGGTGCTCCAGGTCGTCGGCGACGGCACCGGCATCCACTCGTCGCTGTTCCAGCCCGGCGAGACACTGGCGGCCCGGATCGCGAACGAGTTCACCTCTCCGGAATCGAAGCTCCACATCCCTTCGCTGTTCTACCTCGCCCTGATCCTGCTCGTGATCGGACTCGTGACAAGTGTGCTGGCCAGGATGATCGCCACCCGCTTCGACGTGCACCGGTCGCTCGCGTGATGACGGCTCAACTCGACGCTCCTGAGCGCGACCCCGGATTGCCCGATCCCTCCGCTCCGCTCATCGCCTCGGGCAACCTGCGCCGCCGCGATGCGGTCAGCCGCGCCGTCACTGCCAGCGCCACCGTCGCCGCCTTCCTGGCCGTCGCGGTGCTGGCGATCCTGGTGTTCACGGTCATCAGCAAGGCCTGGTCGGTGTTGAGCCTGAGCTTCATCTTCACCAACCCGTCCGGTCTCGACAGCGGCGGCATCGCCAACGCGCTGCTGGGGACGATCGAGATCGTTGCCATCGCGGCGGTCATCGCGCTTCCAGTGGGGATCCTCACCGGTCTCTACCTGACGGAGTTCGCGGGCGCCAACTCGCGCTCGGCGCGGTTTTTGAAGCTGGTTCTCGACCTGCTCCAGGGTCTGCCGACGATCATCGTCGGGGTCGTCGTCTACGGCCTCATCGTCGCCGTCACGCACAGGCAGAGCGGATTCGCGGCGTCCGTCGGACTGTCGATCGTGATGCTGCCGCTGATCGCGCGCTCGAGCCAGGAGGTCCTGCTGCTGGTTCCCGGCACGCTCCGGGAAGCCGCCGATTCGCTCGGCGTCAGCCGGTGGCGGACGGTGCTCGGTGTCATCCTTCCCACGGCAGCCGGCGGGATCGCCACCGGCGCGATCCTCTCGATCGCCCGCGCCGCCGGCGAGACGGCACCGCTGCTCGTGCTCGACTCCATCTACGACCCCAACGCCACGCAGCTCAACCCGTTCGGGCATGGTGTGCCCAACGTGCCGATCCTCATTCTCACGACCTCCGATCTTCCCAGCCCCAGCGCGCTCACCCGCGCCTGGGGAGCCGCCTTCGTCCTGCTGGCGGCGATCCTCATCGCCAACGTCGCTGCCCGGATCATGCTCGCCCGTAGCCGCCGGAAGATGATGGGATGACCGAACCCGACGACCAGATCGACCGCGGGCCGGCCGGTGAGCGCGTCCTCGGCCGCGTGCGGATCCAGACCGAATCTCTGCCGTCACCGGCGGCGCCGGCGCCTCTGCCCGCGCGCAATGGCGGCGCACCGCTGATCGCGCGCGATGTCGTGTTCGACATCCGCGACATGGCCGTCTACTACGGCGACAACCAGGCCCTCGGCTGGACCACGTTCAAGATCTACCGGCACCTCGTCACCGCGGTGATCGGCCCGTCGGGGTGCGGCAAGTCGACGTTCATCCGCAGTCTCAACCGGATGAACGACGCGATCCGGGGCTTCCGGATCGAGGGCCAGGTTCTGTACCACGGCCACGACGTGTACGGCGCCGAGGTCAACCGCGTCGAGGTCCGGCGCCGGATCGGCATGGTGTTCCAGAAGCCCAACCCGTTCCCGAAGTCGATCTACGACAACATCGCCTGGGCGCCGCGCAACCTGGGGATGCGGGAGGACCTGGACGCCCGGGTCGAGCGCGCCCTGACCCAGGCTGCACTGTGGGACGAGGTCGAGGATCGCCTGCGCGACAGCGCGCTCAGCCTGTCCGGCGGCCAGCAGCAGCGACTCTGCATCGCCCGCGCGATCGCGGTCGAGCCTGACGTGTTGCTGCTCGATGAGCCCGCGTCGGCACTCGATCCGGTGGCCACGGCATCGATCGAGGATCTGATGCGTACGCTCAAGAACCGCTACACGATCGTTATTGTCACCCACAACATGCAGCAGGCGGCGCGGGTCGCCGATCAAGTGGCCTTCTTCACCCTCGACCCCGGCGCCGATCGGGTCGGAACGCTGGTCGAGCACGCCGACACACAGACGATCTTCCGCAACCCCAAGGACAGCCGCACCCGGGACTACGTCACCGGGCGGTTCGGGTAGGCGCGGCCCCGGGTCAGCGCGGCCCCGTCAGCGCGGGCGCTCGCCGGCGACGGCGATCGCGTCGCTCGGAACCTGCAGCATCAGCGGCTGGCCGCATTGCCAGCAATAGGCGGCGCCGACCGAGTGGGGAGCGCCGCAGGAGCCGCACTCGCCGGCGGTCGAGTTCTGCTCCAGTCGCAGGATCCGCTCCACCTCGGCGAGCTCCGCGTCAACGCCCTGGAGTGTCGCCGAGCGTCGGACGAGGACGTCGACGCGGATGCTGTCGCGGATCGCCATCTCGTACACGAGGCCACCGAGGTCCCACTGCAATTCGGCCACCCTGGCGCTGAGTTGGTCACG
Organism: Solirubrobacteraceae bacterium; assembly: GCA_017882465.1. Taxonomy (GTDB): domain Bacteria; phylum Actinomycetota; class Thermoleophilia; order Solirubrobacterales; family Solirubrobacteraceae; genus Palsa-465. The sequence goes on along the minus strand of JADGPN010000056.1, from coordinate 7,042 downwards.
GCGGCGGCGCAGGTCGACGACCGCGGCGTCATCGCGCGGGGTGGATCCGAACGCGCCCTTGCTGCCGCCGGCGCTCTTGCCCTTGGGCTTCCTGCTCGGGACCACCTTGCGCACGGCTCCACCGGCCCGCTGCGAGAACGATGGCGTCGTCACGGTCCGAAGAAGTTGCCGGTGAACTTGCCGCCTTGGCAGCCGGCGCCGTGACTGCACGCCTGTCCAGGCTGCACGGTCGTTGGAGCGAGGTTCGACGCGCCGCCGCCCAGCGCGTTGCCCGCGGCGGCGTTGGCGGCGGCGGCGACCTTCTTCGTGACCACCACGCGGGCGGCCTTGACGTGCGTCTTGGACGACGAGGATGAGGAGGTGGTCGGCGCGCGGGAACCCCCGGTCGCGCCGGAACCGCTTGCCGTCGCGCCGCCGCCCGCAACCGTGATCACCTGCGGCGCGGCCGCCGCGGCACGCGTGTTGCCGTTGTTGTTGGCGTTCCCGATCAGGAAGCCGATGCCCATGGCCAGGAGCAGCGTCGCCACGCCGGCGATCAGCGTTGCCCCCGATGACGGCCGCGGCGCGCGCTCGCGCTTCGGACTGGGTGCCGGCGCCGCGGCCGGCGCCGCGGGTGCCGCGAAGTTGAACCGCGCCTTCCCCCGCCGCTCCCCGCAGGTCACGCAATAGCGCTGGTCGCTGGCAAACGGAGCCTGACAGTTGGTGCAGCGATCGCCGACGGCGGAGCTGACCAGCTCCTGTGTCTGGGCGTCGTCGGGTGCGGCGCGCGTGACGTCAGGGGCCTCCATGCCAGAAGTATGACGATTCACCGCGCACAACGGTGAACCAATCGTTACTCCCGGTCCGTCCTTTTTCACATGTCGTTCACACCTTCCAACACTCATCACCACCTGGTTACAAGTTGGTCACATTTGGGTGCGGGTCAGACACATTTGGGTGCGGGTCAGACAGGGAACTGCGGATAACCCGAGTTGCAATGTCTGAGGCGAGCCACGAGAGCAGCGTGCACAGCTGCACCGAATGCCGCGCCGCGCTCGCCCACGATCAGCGCTATTGCGTGAACTGCGGCGCGCGCCGCGGCGCGCTGCCAATCGGGGTGGCGGGGACGATCGCCGGCATCCTCGAGCGGGGACGGCCGGCACCGGCACCGCGCGGACCGGCGGCGGGACCCGACCCGGGGCCCACACCGGCCGCGAGGACGGGCTGGACGCCGACGCCGCGCGCGACGGCGGTCGCCGTGCTCAGCATGCTCGGCTTCGGCGTGATCGTCGGCTCGACGGTCGGCGCCGGCGTGGCCAATGTGCTCAGCAACCCGCTGATCCTGGTCGAGGGTGGGGCCTTCGGACAGTCCTCCGCCGCCGGCGCCAACGTGAGCGGGAGCGGAGGCGGTGGGGGAGGAGGCGGCGTCATCACCGAAACGATCACCGAATCGACGCCCGCTCCGGCGGCGGCACCGCAGCAGGCTCAGTCGGGACTGGGGTCAGGCCCGGCCACCACGACCCCCGGCACCAACACCTCGACCGGGAGCGGCAACCTGCTCGGCCTGCCGCCGGTCAAGCACTTCTTCCTGATCGTGCTCTCGGATCGTGGGTACAAGCAGAGCTTCGGCTCCGAGGACCCGTACTTCTCCAAGACCCTGCCCAAGCAGGGCAACCTGCTCCAGTACTACTACGCGGTCGCCGGCGGCGAGCTGGCCAACGGGATCGGGCTGATCAGCGGCCAGGGCCCGACCGTTCAGACCGCGGGCAACTGCCCGGTGTTCGCTTCCTTCCCGCCACCGGCAAGGGCGCGCTCGGCCAGGATCTCGGGACCGGCTGCATCTACCCAACGACGACTCCGACCCTGGCCAGCCAGTTGAGCGCCCCGAAGCAGGGGGGCTGGAAGGCCTACATCGAAGGCATGGACCAGGGGCCGAAGGGAACCGTGAAGGCCTGTCGGCACCCAGCGGTCGGAGCTCAGGACGCCAACCAGGCACCTGGGCCCAAGGACCCCTACGTGACCTGGCGCAACCCGTTCGTCTACCTGCATGCCGTGATCGGCGCCAAGTCGTGCCAACAGGATGACGTCGCGCTCCCCCAGCTGGCCACGGACCTGAAGACCGTCAAGACGACCCCGGCGCTGTCCTACATCGCGCCGAGCGCCTGCGACGACGGCAGCGATCAACCCTGCCGGCCCGGCGCGCCGTCGGGTCTCGGGCTGGCCGACACGTTCTTGAACAGGGTGCTGCAGGAGATCGAGAAGTCGCCGGCCTACAAGGCCGACGGGGCGATCGCGGTCACCTTCGACCAGGCTCCGCAGACCGGGCCCCATGCGGACCCGAGTTCGTGCTGCGACGCTCAGACCTATCCGAATCTCCAGGCCACCGCCCCCGCCGGCGCGACCACGACCCCGGCCGGCACGTCGCCCACATCGACATCGACCGGGCCCGCCACGACTCCCGCCCCGACTGGCACGAGCACCACGCCCACGGGGACCACGACGACCCCGGTCACAACCGGCGGCCAGACCAACCCCACCGGAGGCGGCGGCCAGGTGGGGCTGCTGCTGATTTCGCAGTACGTGAAGCCGAACACGGTCGACCTCGTCGACTACTACAACCACTTCTCGCTGCTGGCCAGCATCGAGAACCTGCTCAACCTGAAGCGACTGGGCTACGCGAGTGACCTGGGGCTGCCGGTGTTCGACCAGTCGACGTTCAACGCAGGCTAGTGGTCGGAACCGTCCCCGAGAGCATGGTCAGGACCCCAATACGCGCATGATCGGCGTGGAATGGGTTCTTGGGCATGGCATGGCGAGCGAGGATCCCAACCCGCCGATAGCGGCGACGGTTTGGGTTGTAGAGCAGATACTGCGGGACCGGGGCAACGCGGAGGTGGCGCCAACCGCCGCGCGCCGCGCGCCGCGCCAGGAGGGATCATCCACTATCCACCGAAGCCGCCCCGATTCGCCGATTCGCCGCCATCTCAAGCGGCGCCGGCTCGGGCCTGCGGCCCGCTCGAGATCCCGTACTAGCCGGCCGCGATCAGGACCACTCCGGTCAGCGCCGCCGCAATCCCGACCTCCTGGACACGGCGCACGCGTTCGCCGAGCACGACCCGGGCCAGCAGGACCGTCGCGAGTGGATACAGCGACGCGGCAACGGCCACCACGCTCAGCGGCCCGTGCCGGGAGGCGATCGCGTAGAGGCCATTGGCGCCGAGGTCGAGGATTCCCATCACGGCGAGCGGACCGAGCGCCTGGCGCACACGTGAGAGGTGCACGTGCGAGATCCATGCCACCGCGGCCAGGGCGAGGACTCCCGTGGCCCGTGCGGCCACGAGCGCCCAGGCCACGTCAGCGCGGGCGCTGGCCCGCAGCCCGACGAAGAAGGTCCCGAATCCGACTGCCGCGCAGAGGGCCAGGATCACGCTCCTGCTCGAGTCGGCGGGGGTGACGTCCCCTTCCGAGTGCTCACGGCTGGCCAGCACGACCCCGATGGTGGCGGCGACGATCCCGACCACCTGGATCGCAGCCGGTCGATCGCCGATCGCGATGCCGACGACCACGGGCACCACCACGCCGGTGGCCGAGATCGGAGCGACGATCGACATCGTGCCGATCGCCAGGGCGCGATAGAAGAGGGCCAGCGCCGCGATCCCGCCGAGCCCGGCCCCTATCGCCGGCAGCAGCCGGGACAGCTCAGGCGGCGCTGTGCCGCGGACCGCGACCAGCACGAGGAGACCGACGAGGCCAATCGCCTGGCTGACCAGCAGCACTCCGACCAGCGGCAGCTTGCGGCTCTGCACGCCCCCGACGAAGTCGGCGACCCCCCAGCACAGCGAGGAGCCGAGGGCCAGCGCGATCGCGAGCATCGGGCCATGCTCGCACGCTCGAGGGTTCCTGGGTCAGTCTCGCCGGCCCCACCCGTAGATCAGCTTGACCACGCGCCGCAGCAGCCGCGTGCGCTGAAGCTACTGCGGGTCGAGCACGATCGACTCGATCTGAGGTGGATCGAGCGGCCGGTCGCGGGCACCGGTTGGGACCGCTTCGATGGCATCGACGGCGTCCATCCCGGCCGTCACTTGACCGAAGACGGTGTGCTTGCCGTCGAGCCACGGAGCGGCGTCGATGGTGACGATGAAGAACTGGGAGCCATTGGTGTTGGGGCCCGCGTTGGCCATGGCCAGGGCGCCGCGAGCGACCTTGCGGTCGTTGAACTCGTCCTCGAATTGATAGCCCGGGCCACCGGTGCCTGTGCCTTCCGGGCAGCCGCCTTGGATCATGAAATCAGGGATCACACGGTGGAAGATGAGGCCGTCGTAGTAACCGTCGGCGGCGAGCTTGCGGAAGTTGGCGACGGTTTTGGGCGCGTCGTCGTCGAAGAACTCGATCGCGATCGTCCCGTGGGTGGTGTTCATGTGCGCTGTTGACATGCGACGCAGCCTACGCGGTCCGGGCAGCGCTACGCATTGGCGGGCTCGAGTCGGATCTCGTGGCCGCGGACCTCGGTGCCGCTCACGCACTCCACCACTCGCTCGGCGTCCTGCTCCGGCACCTCGACGAACGAGAACTGCTCGAGGATGCGAACGTTGCGCACCGCCTCCCCGTCGAGCCCGGCGGCCGCGGTGATCGCGTGGATGAGGTCGGAGGGCTCGAAGCCGGCCGCCCGGCCCCCCGAGACGATCAACTTGCGGCCCGGCCCGTCGCCGTTGGCCGAGACGTGCGGCTTGGAGTGCCGCCGCGGGGGCGCGGTGACCGGCATCGGGGCAACCCGCGCGTCCTTGACCCAGGGCGAGAGCTTGACGCCCGCGTGCTTCTCGATCGCGGCGATCTCGCGCTGCTGGCGGGGCTCGTAGAAGGTGATGGCGCGACCGCTGCGCCCGACCCGGCCGGTGCGCCCGATCCGGTGGACGTACACATCGGGCGAGGTGGGGACGTCGAAGTTGACGATGTGGGAGACGCCCGCGATATCGAGTCCGCGGGCGGCGACGTCAGTGGCTACCAGCAGAGGCAGGCGTCCGTCCTTGAAGGAGATCATCACGCCGTCCCGCGACCCCTGGCTCATGTCGCCGTGAAGAGCCTTGACGTTCATCCCGCGGTCGCGGAGCGTGCGATACAGCTGATCGCAGCGGATCTTCGTGCGCACGAACACGATCGCCTGGTCGGGGCGCTCGGCCTCGAGCACGCGCGCCAGCGCGTCTGGCTTCTCACGCGCGGGTACCTCCAGGGCGAACTGCTCGACCGTATCCACGGTGAGCGTCGCGGTCTGCACCTTGACGGTGACGGGGTGGTAGAGATACTGGTCGGCGAGGCGCCTGATCTCCGGCGGCATGGTGGCCGAGAACAGTGCGGTCTGGCGACTCGAGGGCGTGAGCGCGAGGATCTTCTCCACATCCTCGAGGAAGCCCAGATCGAGCATTTCATCGGCTTCGTCGAGCACCACGAAGCGCGTGGAGTGGAGCATCAGCGAGTGCCGTGAGATCAGGTCCTTGACCCGGCCGACAGTGCCCACCACGACATGGCCTCCGGCGCGCAACTGCGCCTGCTGGGTCCGGATCGGGGCGCCGCCGAAGACCGCGACGACGTCCACGCCCTTCCGCTGCCCATAGGCGCGCAGCGCCTGGGTCACCTGGATGCACAGCTCCCGGGTCGGCGTCAGCACCAGGCCCTGGACCTCCCGCTCGGTCGGATCGACGTACTGCAGCATCGGCAATCCGAAGGCCGCTGTCTTGCCACTTCCGGTCTGCGCCTGACCGATCACATCGGATCCTTCCAGGAGCGGCGGGATCGCCTGCTCCTGAATCGGGCTCGGCGCCTCGTAGCCGACATCCTGCAGCGCATCGAGGATGTCGGGAGCGAGCCCCAGTTCTGTGAATGTAGTCATCTCCTATGGAAGATAGACGCCCCCAGGATCGAGCGGGGATCAGGTCGGCCCGTTGCGGGCCCCCTGATCCACCCGCAAACGCGTCCGGACGGAGTGCTTACGCAACGGAACCCAGCGTCTGTACCGCGCCCGGCCGGAGGGACTCGTCCCCGTCCGGGCGTTCCTGGAGGAGTTCTGGGACGACCGGCTGGACGCGCTCAGGCGCGAGGCCGAACGCGAGGAGAGGAACGACCATGGACACGACTGAGATGATCCTGATCGAGCGGGAACTGCCGATCGCCGCCAGACGGGAGACCGTCTGGCAGTTCCTGGTCGACCCCACCAAGGCGACTCGCTGGATGGGAGTCGGGGCATCCCTCGATCCGCGGCCCGGAGGGCTCTACCGGGTCGAGGTGCTCCCAGGTCGCGCCGCCAGGGGACAGTTCGTCGACCCATGGCTGGCGGGCAGGATGCCGTAATCGTGACCATGACCACGGAGGAGATGTTCGAGCGCGTGAGCAACCGTATGGTGGGCCAGAAGGGCGGCATCCAGCGGGGTCGGATGATGCAGTCCGAGGGGTTACGGACGCCCGCCGGACGGTTCTTCGCCTTCGTTCGGCGCGGCGAGCTCGTGGTGAAGCTCCCGGCCGCACGCGTCAGCCAGCTCGTCGCGTCAGGCGAGGGAACCCCCTTCGACGCGGGCAAGGGAAGGCCGATGCGGGAATGGGTCTGCCTCCGCCCGGCTGACGAGGGCACCCTCGCGTCCTATGCCGCGGAGGCGTCCGGGCTCGTCCTCGAGCCGGCTTCCTAAGCCGAAGTTCCCGGTGGTGAGGTAGCCAGATTCCGCTTGTTCCCAGGGTTTTCGGGGGTTCTGGGGTGTTCGGGTCGTGTCTACCGATCGACCACGACGGGGGCGTGGGCGGCGAGGTCGAGCGCTTCGGCTTGCAGCGCGGTGGGCTGGGTGAGCTTCTCGAAGGTGCTGGCGTGGTCGTGCAGGCGGGTGGTGTTCTGGGTCTGGGTCGCGAGCTCGGTGAGGAGCGTGCGATAGCTGTGCGCGGACTGCCCGGTGCTGGTCCGTTTCGTCTGCGCTTTGTGTTGCGCGGCGGGGGAGCGCTCAGCTTTCGCGACAGGATCAGGACTGACGGGCCGGTGCTCGTCGGTGAACAACAACGGCTTCCACGCGGCTTTCAGATGCCAGGT
>JADGPN010000254.1 GCA_017882465.1 Solirubrobacteraceae bacterium | reverse complement strand
ACGCGCACGCGCACGCCGGCGAGCGCGTTGGCGGCCTCGAGGCACAACGAAACCTCGGAGCCGGTGCCGATCAGGATCAGCTCCGGGTCCCCGCCCTCGGCGTCGCGCAGCACGTACGCGCCGCGCTCGATCGCGTCGTCGGGGATCAGGCCCGGGTCGAGGATCGGCAGGTTCTGGCGCGAGAGCGCGAGTGCGGTCGGCGCCTCGCCGTTGCGCAGCGCGAATCGCCACGCGAGCGCCGTCTCGTTGGCGTCGGCGGGGCGCACCACGTTGAGGCGCGGCATCGCCCGCAGACCCGCGAGCTGCTCGATCGGCTGGTGCGTGGGGCCATCCTCGCCGAGGCCGATCGAGTCATGCGTGTAGATCCAGATCGATGGCAGCTTCATCAGCGCCGAGAGCCGGACCGCCCCGCGCATGTAGTCCGAAAACGTCAGGAACGTCCCGCCGAAGGCGCGGAAGCCATGCAGGCCGAGGCCGTTGACGATCGCGCCCATCCCGTGCTCGCGCACGCCGAAGCGGATGTTGCGACCGCCGTAGGACCCCTTCTCGACCTCTCCGCCGTCCTCGATGTCGGTGTTGTTCGAGGTCGCCAAGTCGGCCGATCCGCCGACGAGATAGGGGATCGCCTTCGCCGCCCACTGGATCGACTTGCCGGAGGCCACACGCGTGGCGATCGGCTTGTCGGCGGGATCAAAGCGGGGCATATCGGCGTCCCAGTGCTCAGGTAGCTCGGCGGCGCCGATCATCTGCAGCAGCTTCGCCTGCTCCGGGAACGCCGCACGGTAGGCCTCGAAGCGGCGCTCCCATTCGGACTCGAACTCGTGCCCGCGCTCACAGGCCCGCCGGAAATGCGCCAGCGCCTCGTCGGGCACGTAGAAGTGCTTGTCGGGATCCCAGCCGTAGGCCTCCTTGGTGAGGCGCACCTCGTCCTCGCCGAGCGCCGATCCGTGCGCGGCGGAGGTGTCCTGCTTGTGCGGGCTCCCGTAGCCGATGTGCGAGCGCACGACGATCAGCGACGGCCGGTCCTCGATCGCCATCGCGGCGCGGGTCGCCTGCTCGAGTCGGTCGAGCGACATGTCCTCGCCGAGCTTCTCGACGTGCCAGCCGTAGGCGTCATAGCGCTCGGGGACATCCTCTGAGAACGACTGCGACGTCGGGCCGGCGAGCTGGATCTTGTTGTCGTCGTAGAACAGGATCAGTCGGCCGAGACCGAGGTGCCCGGCGAGCGAACTCGCCTCCGAGGCGAGGCCCTCCTGGATGTCGCCGTCGGACGCGATCGAGAACGTGTGATGTCCCACGATCTCGTGTCCGTCGCGGTTGAACCGAGCCGCGAGCATCCTCTCGGCCAACGCCAGGCCGACGGCCATCGCCATGCCCTGTCCGAGCGGGCCGGTCGTGGCCTCGATTCCGGGCGAATACTTGCGCTCTGGGTGACCAGCCGTCGGCGAGCCGACCTGGCGGAAGTTCTTGATGTCATCCAGCGTCAGCGGATAGCCGGTCAGGTACAGGATCGAGTACAGCAGCATCGACGCGTGGCCGGCCGACAGCACGAAGCGGTCGCGGTCGAACCAGTCCGGGTCGGACGGGTTGTGGCGCATGACGCGCGTGTAGAGGACGTAGGCGACCGGCGCCAGCGCCATCGGCGTCCCGGGATGACCCGAGTCGGCCTTCTGGACGGCGTCCATCGACAGCGTCCGCACCGTGTTCACGCACAGCTCGTCGAGCGCTCGGCCGGCCTCCATCTGTCCCTCGCCCTCGCTCACCTCGAGCGCGACGTGTGAGCAGGGGAGTGGGCGGGCGGCGAGCGCACCAGCGGAGCATAGACCGAACGGACGGGATCCAGCGTGCGATTAACGCGATGGACCCGACTCGGTCAACCGAACAGGACGCCGTAGCGCGCGTACTCCTGCGCCGGGACGCGCTTGACGTCGGCGACGGCGTCGGCCAGCGCCACCAGTTCGATGTCGGCCGAGCGCAGCGCGGTCATCATCCCCCAGGCGCCCTCGTGCGCGGCGTCGATCGCCCGCAGCCCGAGCCGCGTGGCGAGCACGCGGTCAAACGCGGTCGGAGTGCCGCCACGCTGGACGTGGCCGAGGACCGTGGCGCGCGTCTCGAAGCCGGTGCGCTGCTCGATCTCCCGCTCGAGTGCGTACCCGATCCCGCCCAGCCGGGGGTGGCCGAACTCGTCCATCTCCCCGGCGGCGAGCGTCATCGTCGTGCCCTCCTTCGGAACGGCTCCCTCGGCGGCGACGACGATGGAGAAGTACCGGCCGCGCTCGTGGCGGCGACGGATCAGCCGGCACACCTCGTCGATGTCGAACGGAATCTCGGGGATCAGGATCACGTCCGCCCCGCCGGCGATCCCGGAATGCAGCGCGATCCATCCGGCCGTGCGGCCCATGACCTCGACGACCAGGATCCGGTTGTGGCTCTCGGCGGTCGTGTGCAGGCGGTCGATCGCCTCGGTGGCCACTTGGAGCGCGGTATCGAAGCCGAACGTCACGTCGGTGGCGCCGAGGTCGTTGTCGATCGTCTTGGGGACGCCGATCACATGCAGCCCGTCCTCGTTCAGGCGGTTGGCCACTCCCAGGGTGTCCTCGCCGCCGATCGCGATCAGCCCGTCGAGGTTCTGCCCCGCGAACGTCGCGCGAACGCGCTCGACACCGTCGTCACGCTTGTACGGATTAGTCCGCGAGCTGCCGAGGATGGTCCCGCCGCGGGGCAGGATCCCGCGCGTGGACTCGATCGTCAGCTCCATGAAGGAGTCCTCGAGCACGCCCCGCCAACCGTCGCGGAACCCGATCAGGGCGTCTCCGTGGCCGTCGATGCCCTTGCGCACGACGGCGCGGATCACGGCGTTCAGGCCGGGGCAGTCGCCACCCCCTGTCAGCAGTCCGATTCTCACGGCGGCGAATCCTACGCCCCGTGTCCAGCACGCGTTCGACGGGTGTCATCACGCTCGCTCGCGTTCACCGCGGGCGGCAACCGGCACGGTGATACTACGCAGGCGTAGGCTTTGTCGTGATCCCTCCAGGATCACACTGAAACGCGTCACGTCAAATCGTGTACGAATCGTCATGAGAACCCGATCTGCCACCCTCGCTGCGGGGATGGCCGCCGCGGCCTCCACCGGCGCCGCAGCACTCAACCTTCACCGCCGTCATCTCCGGGGGATCGTGTCCGACACCGAGCACGCCTTCCTGTCCTCGCCGCCGGCGGGGCGACCGGTCGACGTGACCTCGGCGGATGGCACGCGCCTGCACGTGGAGGTGTTCGGTGCAGACGATGCCCCCACGGTGATCCTGGCCCACGGGTGGACCGAGGCGCTGACGTACTGGGCCTACCAGATCCGCGACCTCTCACGCGATCATCGCATCGTCGCCTACGACCTTCGCGGTCATCGGTTCAGCGCCCGCGCGCCGACCGGCGACTACTCACTCGCGCGCTTCGGCGACGATCTCGAGGCCGTGCTGTGCGCCTGCGTGCCCGAGGGCGGGCGCGCGGTGGTCGCCGGTCATTCGCTCGGCGCGATGTCGATCGCGGCCTGGGCCGAGAACCACACCGTCGAGACCCGGGTGGGCGCGGCGGCGTTGCTGAACACGGGAATCGGCGATCTGATCGGCGGGCATGCACTCGTCACGCTCCCGCGCTTCGCGCGGTGGCTCAACGAGCCCGTGGCGCGCCACGCGTTCCTCGGCGCCCATGCCCCGATCCCGTCCTTCTCGACGCCGTTGCACCACGCGGCGATCCGGTACTTCGCATTCGGCCGCACCGCAACCCCGGCCCAGATCGCCTTCTACGAGCAGATGCTGGTCTCCTGCCCCGGTGACGTGCGCGCCGCCTGCGGCATCGCCATGTCGGACATGGAGCTGCATCACGCTCTGCCTCAGCTGACCGTCCCGACCCTGGTCATGGCCGGCGCCCAGGACAGGCTCACGCCGCCGTCGCACGCGCGCCGGATCGCGGGCATGCTGCCGGCGCTCACCGAGTTGATCGTGCTTCCCGGCACCGGGCACATGGGCCCGCTCGAGCGCCCGCACGAGTTCAGCCACGCCCTGCGCGAGCTCGCCGCCCGCGTCGCCGTCCCGCACGGGTCCGTGGCGGCCTGACCCGCCCGCTGAGCGGCACGCGCACATCACAAGCGGCTCGCCCCGAGCGGCACGCCCACGCCACCAGCGGCTCGCCCCGAGCGGCACGCCCACGCCACACGAAGGCGCGCGGGCGTTACTCTCCCGGCCCAAGGAGGAGTCCCTATGCGCTTTCGCCGTCTCGCCCTGTTCGCCCTCATCGCCGCCACGCTGGCGCCGGCTGCCCCTGCCGCCGCCGCCCGGGCCACCGCTGTGCCGTCGGTCTTCGCCGTGGCCGGCGATCACGCGCCGGGAACGCCGCTGCGCTACGACCGCGTGATGGTCCGGCGCTACGGGTCGGCCAGCGCCAAGAAGGTGCTCGTCCTGGTGCCCGGCACGCTGGCCGGCGCTGCCGACTTCAGCCTCGTCGGGCCGTATCTGGCCGCCCATGTGCCCGGCCTGCAGGTGTGGGCGGAGATGCGCCGGGAGGGCGCGCTGGAGGACAACTCGATGCTGCTCGAGGGCCTGCACAATCAGGCCACGGTGCAGCAGGTGTTCGACTACTACCTGGGCTGGTCCGTGAACCCTTCGATCTCGCCGCACTACCAGCCGCTCGACAGCACGAAGTTCGCGTTCGCCGACGGGTGGGGCCTGGCGGTGGCGATGAACGACCTGCACGCGGTGATCCTCAAGGCGCGGGCCGGCGGACGCCACACGGTGGTCCTCGGCGGCCATTCGCTCGGCGGCTCGGAGGCCTCGATCTATCCGGCCTGGGACTTCGGCGGCCATGCCGGCTACGAGGACATCGCGGGCATCGTCGCGATCGACGGCCTGGCGCTCCGCCCCGGTGCCGGCATCTCGACCGCGCCGCAGGCGCGGGCGGAGCTGACCAAGCTGAAGGGCTCCAAGTCCGGCCCCTGGAGCGGCCTGCTGTCGCCGCTTCCGGCCTGGTCGACCGGCGCCTTCGCCGAGGTCGGCGCCCTGGCCGCGCTGAAGGCTCCCCACGCGCCCTCGGTGGCTCAGAGCTCGCACCTGATCCCGCCGCTGCTCAGGCCGCCCTTTCCGGCCACGAACGCCGGCCAGCTCGGCTACGCGTACGACACCGTCGCCTCGAAGCCGTCCAACGGCCTCGCCCTGATCGACGTGCACTCGGGGCATCTGGCGACCTCCGGTGCGGTTCGCGACTGGGTCAACTCGGGCCCGACACCGATCCAGAACGTCGCCCGGGCCTTCTCGACCGAGCCGCTCGGACCGGTCGACTGGTACTACCCGACGCGGCTGAGCATCGACGTACAGGCCGCCGATCTGCTGACCGAGACGGCCGCCGCCCATGTGCTGGGTCTCCGCCTCTCGCACGCGGACCAGGTGAACGTGCCGCTGTACGCGATCCAGACCTCGCTCGGCGTGGCCGGGAACGCGGTGGCCAACGGGGCCCGGGCCTACAAGCGAATCTCGCGGATCCCCAGCGTCAAGATCGTCGACCGCAGCAAGAGCTACGGGCACCTGGACCCGCTGCTGGCGGCTCCGGGGAACAATGCCTTCCTGCAGACGGTGATCCCCTGGCTCGAGCGAATCCGGGTGCGCTGAGCCCGGCCCTCAGCGTCCGAGCCAGCGCCTCGGGTTCTCGACCATCATCGTCTGCAGCTGATCGGCGCTCATCCCCTGCTCTGTGAGCTCGGGGATCACCTGCTTGAACAGCAGCGTCATCGACCACCCGTTCGCGGCTCCCGCCGCTGCGAGCGCTTCGATCACCTCGGGCGGGAACCAGTCGAGCCCGTTGGCGATCGGGATGTCGAAGTCCTGGGAGAGGAACATCTGCTCGGCGTACCCGCGGCGCAGCAGCTCGAGCACGGTCGCGTTGCGCTTCGCCATCGGCAGGAACAGATCGAGGCCGTAGCGGTCCATGCCGATGTACACGCCCTGCTGCAGCAGCGCCTCGATGTAACCGAGGTCGTCGCTGTCGCCGGTGTGCGCGATCTGGATCTTCTCCG
>JADGPN010000253.1 GCA_017882465.1 Solirubrobacteraceae bacterium | reverse complement strand
AACCACCCGCGCCCAGCGCCGCCTGCACGAACGGGTGCTGACCGCGGTCATGCTGACGCTCACCCGCGGAACACTCGCCGACGCGCTCACCCTCGGCCCCCGCCGGCACGTGGTGCTTGCTCTGACCGAGGAGCGCGTCTGGATTCTCGACTACGCGTGGGGGTCGTCTGAGTAACGGCGTCAAAACGGCCAACAATTCATCCACTAATGCGTGTTAGGGGCGGCTGGTGGTCTGCGGGGGCGTTTGAGGACGACGGTGATGTCGAAGGTCAGCGTGCCGTAGGGGTTGATCGTTTCGAACTGGCCGGGGCTGAGGTTGGCGATCGCTTCGTCGCTGACGGCGTGCCCGTCGGCGCGTTGAGCGTCGATCGCGTCTTTCAGGTAGCCGGTGGTCGAGAGGATGCAGAGGTTGACGACGAGGGTGTGGCAGTGCGCCTGGGTGGTCTGGTCTTCGTGGCCGGAGTAGCGGATGGTCCCGCGGTTGGCGAAGAAGATGAAGCGTCGTAGGTCGTTGAGCGCTTCGCCGCGGTTCAGCTGTCGGCCGATCCGACGGCGGAATGCTTCGTCGGTGAACCAGCGCAGGGCGTGGAGCGTGCGTAGCAGCTTGCCGTATTCCAGCATCGCCTTGGAGAGTGGGTGCTGACGCGAGCCGGCTTGGAGCCGTGAGATCAGCAATGCGGCGGAGACGTAGCCTTGTTTGAGCGACGCGCCGATCCGCAACAGGTCGTTCCACTGCGCGTCGATCACATCGATCTGCGCGTGGTGTCGCAGGAGCGGGCCGGCGTGCGGCCATTGCTTGTAGTGGCTGGCGGGGCGGGGCCGGTAGAGCTGTTTCTCGGTGAGCTTGGCGATCCGCGGGGAGAGCCGCTTGTCGACGAGGTCGAACATCCCGAACGTCGTGAGGGTCTGGCCGTGGCTGTCGGTGGTGTGCTCGAGCAGCGGCAGCTCGGTCGTGTTGCCGAGGATTTCATCGAGTGTGAACGTCGCGTCGCGCTCGGTGGAGACGATGATCTGCGTCCCGAACGTCGAGTGCTGGTCGGAGATGTGGGTGTAGCTCGTCAGGCCCTCATGCACGAAATACCGGGACAGCGCTCGGCCGGTCAGCGACTTCCCGCGTGTCGGGAGCCGCAGTCCGTCGGAGGAGGACAGGGTGCCGTCGCCGAGTAGTTGAGCGATCGGGTGGCGGTAGTGGGCGTTGACGACGTCGGTGTTCGCGGCCCTGAGCGTTCCTTCGCGCAGGTACCACTGGGTGGTCCAGTCGATCGTGTCGGCGGAGATCCCGGTCAGCTCGGCCATCCGGGTGCTGCCGAAGTTGCAGGCCTGCGCGAGGATCGCGGCGTAGAGGTTGCGCTGATGCTCAATCGGCGGATGGCGGGGGCTCCCGCCGCCGGCGTGGGTGAGATGACGCGACCAGTGGATTTCGCCGTCGGTCTCGATCAGCAGCTCTGTCAACGGCACGATCGGGAGCCGAGCCAGGACGCCGTCGCGCTCAACGACGACCGCTGGATCGATGACCTCAGCGGCGAGCGGGCGCAGGTGCAACTCGCCGGCGTCATCAAGCCAGACCGGCCCGTCCGGGTCGGCGAGCAACGCCTCGAGCTCGTCGAGGTAGCCGGCCATCTCGACCTCGATCTCTGCCAGGCGCTCCGCGAACGTGGCGGGCTTGCCGGTCAGCTTCAGCAGCTCGGTCCCCTCGCGCTCCCACACCTCAGGCGCGATCAGATAGGACGCCGGGTTGGCGTAACGCCGGGACCCTTTCACCCAGATCTCGCCAGAGCGCAGCCCGCCTTGCAGCGCGAGCAGCACGCACAGCTCCCAGTAATGCTTGAACAGGTTCTCGTTCCCGGCGTCGCGGGCGGCATCGAGGTATGGCCGCCAGCGCGACGAGATGAAGTCGAGCGGCGCGTCGTCGGGGACGTGACGGCGGCCCTCCACGTTCATCCTCTGGAGCAGCTGGACGGCGCCGAGGATCCCGCTGGGCGCGACGCTTGCCGCGAACGTGAGCGCTCCGAGGATCTGCGGAGCGAACGACCGCACGTGGGAGAAGCGGGCTTCCATCAGCTCCAGATGCCCACCGTCACGGGGTGGGCGCTCCTGCGGGCTGCGGACCGCGTTCGCGAGTCGCTGCGCGCCCAGGCCGCGAACGGCGCCGCCGACCTCGGTGTTGTCGAGGTCTGGGTCGAGGACGACGTCGAGGATGTCGTCCAGCAGCGCCAGACGATCGAGGTTCGCGTGGAGCGCGTCGAGCTGGCGCTTGGCGACCTCGTCACGCGCGTTCCCGTCAGTGGAGCTGAGCATCATGTCGAACACGCGGACCGTCTCATCGACGATCTCCGTGTGCGCTGCGGCGAGCGCGGCGAGCAGGATCGGGTGGCGGCGCTCGGGGTCCATCTGCCGCAGCCCCCTCGGTGTCGAGCGCCTCGCGACGGTCGCGAGCTGCCGCAGCCGCTCGGGTGGAATCGCACTGAGATCGAGGCGGTCCGCTCCCAGATCCTCGAGGTACGCGAGCTTCGCGACCTCAGCCTTCGCCGCGTCGCTGGACGCGGACGTCGCGCCGTCCCCGAGCCATACCAGCCGCGCGATGCCGAGCTCCGGGTCGGTCACCAGCAGCCCATCAAGCTGCTCGCAACGCTCGGGCGTGAGCTCGGGCCTGAAACGTCGGCGGATCTCCTTGCGGCCGTTGACGCGGGCAGTTGACACGGCTCGCATCAGCCGATCAAGGCCTG
Organism: Solirubrobacteraceae bacterium; assembly: GCA_017882465.1. GTDB lineage: Bacteria > Actinomycetota > Thermoleophilia > Solirubrobacterales > Solirubrobacteraceae > Palsa-465. The sequence goes on along the minus strand of JADGPN010000253.1, from coordinate 3,356 downwards.
GCCGCACGACCCGCTCGGCTCGCAGCTGGTCAAGCGCCTGCCCGAACAGGATCGTCGGCGTGTCGTGCTCCAACGCCCGCTCGGTCAACCAACGTCCGAGCGATCCCCACTCGCGTTTGCCGCATGCCCGCCAGCCGGCGTGGTCGATGACCGCAGCGATGTGACGGCGGCGCGTCCGGCCGTCCGTGTCCCGCGCGTAGCGTCTGAACGTGGCCGGCGCCACGCCGATCTGCTTGCCGACGTGCCCGGCGACCTCCGGCGGCGTATCGGCAAGCGCGACAGGAACGAACCCGAGGAACCTCACCGCGCCGAGCTGGACGGCGAGCCCGATCCGCTCACCAGCGCCGCGGTGCGAGCGCAACCACCGCAAATCCGCCAACGAGAACGAGAAATATGCGGCCAGGTCGCTGCGAGCGACCTCCACCGGCCAGCTCGACAGGCGCTCCAGTTCCTCCGCCGGCACGAGACCACCCGGCACGCCCCCGGCGCTCCCGGTCGCCGTCACAGGGTTACGTCTGGACCACGACAGCTTCGAGTGCGGCGTCCTTGTCGGCCTGCGAGGGCAGGCTATAACGGCGGGTCGTGTCCAACCGCCGGTGCCCGGCGATCTCGGCGACCAGCACCACATCCGCGCCCGAGCGAACCAAGTTCGTCACGCACGTATGCCGCAGGATGTGGGCAGAGAGATCAAGGCCCGCGTCAGCCGCGAGACGACGGATCACGAGGTCGATCGCGCGGGTGCTCATCCGCGTCCCCGATCGCGACAGCCACAACGCGGACGGCTCAGGCGCCGTCGCTCCGCTCCTGCCGCGGCCCTCGGCGAGCGCGGCGAGCTGGTCTGCCCGGGCCGCGACCCACTCGTCCAGAGCGTTGCGGCACGGGCTGTTCAGCGGCACCTCGCGGTACGCGTCGCCCTTCCCCTCCCGGATCGTGACCCGGCCGCGCCGCGCCGATACCGCGATGTCGGTCATGTCCAGGGCGCCGAGCTCCGACAGACGCAGCCCGGCGTAGAAGAACACCGTTGCGATCGCGCGGTCACGAGCCGACGGGTCAGCCTCGACGAACCGCAGGAACGCGCGCTGCTCACCCTCGCTGAGCGCGCGCGGTGCCGTCTGCGCGAGCTCCTCCCGCGCGACCTCGGGCCGCCCCGCACCACGCGAGCGGTAGAAGTTGTCGATCGCCGCGAGCGCCTGGTTCACCGATGCCGGCGCCCACCGCTTCGTCGTCTTCGCGCACCGCTTGTAATCACGGACCGCCCAATCCCGCACGTGCGGGTCCACGAGCGCCTGCCCGCCATGCTCGGAGGCGGCCAGCCACCCCACGAAGTCCCGGACCTGCGCCAGGTACGCCTCACGGGACCGAGCGGCCAGCGGCTGGCGCCCCAGCCAAGCGCTGTACTCGGCGAGCACAGCATCGACGTCCACGTCCTCACGCGCTTCGGTCTTGGGCATGGCCCTCCTGTTAGTGGAACCGGATTTCCGGGGCTACGCCCCCACGGCTGCACACGTTAGTGGAAGCCCACGACGGATGTACTTCCACTAAGCATGTTTAGAAGAAGTGACGCGGCGGCCTGGGCGCAGGTAATGAGCCGACCGGCGTCGAACGCAGTTTCGTCAAGAAGCCGCTCTGTTGGCGTGCCGGTTCCGGCCGGGTGGATGTTTACGCTTGCGCGATGCCCTCACAGATCAGCGAAGTCCGGCCAGACATCCCGTATGAGCAGATCGCCTCGGAGTTGACGGCGATCCTCGACGAGGTTCCCCCGCTTGAGGACCCGGCCGAGTTCGAGCAGCTCGCCGTCACTCTGCTCATCGTGTTAGAGCAGCCCGAGATTCCAGCAGAGGTTCTGTCCGCGGTCCTTGAGGCGATCCAGGCGCGTCGTGACGCCAACGCCGCGGGTGTGCTCGCGGCACTCGGCGTGCTCGCTGCCGAGCCGCTCGCCGGACAGGCTCGCGCTGGCGTGCAGCGTCTCGCCGGGGAGGGGATCGTGTCAGCCGCGGCGAGTGGGGTCGGGACGCTCGCTGTCGCGGAGGCGGTCCGGATCGAGAGTGCGAGCGCGGAGCTGCTGGTCGCGCTGCTCGCGCGCCCGGGCGCCCGGGCGGCCCAGGCGGCGATCCTCGGGATCGAACACCAGGAGACCGCCGGTGCGCTCGTCGACTGCGGACTGACATCACCGGCGCCGCTGGCTGAGGCGCGCGAGCTGTTAGACGGCGTCGACGGCGCAACTGCGCCGCAGCCGATCCGGGCCGACGAGCTGGCCGCGCGGGTTCTCGCCGCAGCCAGACAGGCGGTCCAAGCGGAGATCGCGCTCGGACACGAGGCCGGGCCGGCGCTGCCGATCATCTCCCTTGCGCTGACCGGCGACCCCGCCGGTCTGCCGCGACCGGAAGTGCTGACACCGTGGGAGGACGACGACCCGGAGCTGATCGTCGACGCCGCAGAGGACGAGCAAGGCTTTCACCGCATGATGGACAAGCTGCTCGCCGAGCTCGAGCAACACGCCAAGGCGACGCACCCGCCCGGTGGCGTCGTGTGGCAGCACGGTGATTTCGTCGCGTCGTCAATGATGCAATGGAAGGGCGGCTACGACGACGGCCGCCTCGGCCGCTGGACGCGGGCGGATCTGGCCGAATACCTACTCGAGTACTTCCCGCGGAAGGTCTCGGTCGAGGAGGAGACGCTGCACGCGGTCCCCGAGTGCGTCCGCGCGTTCCTCGGGTTCCTCGACAAACGCGGCAGCCTGTCGGGCGAGCCTCTGCAACAACTCGAACAGGCATGCGAGCAGCTAAGCGACGAGTTCCACGACCGCGCCCGCGACAGCTCGCACTGGGGCCTAGCGAAATCGATGGTCATGACCATGCAGACCGAGGGAATCGACCCGACCGCCCCCGGCGCGCTCGACGCCTGGATGACCGACTTCAACGCCCGGCCACGAGAGCAGCGCGACGCGATCATCGGCCCCGCCACCGACCGCATGACCCAAGCCGCAGGGCTACCCGCGGGCACCAGTCCGCACGCACCCAAACAGCGCGCCGAACACCGCAAAGCGCAGCGCGCAGCGCGCAAACGCAACCGGCGCCGCTGAGATCCCGCACCAAGCCCCGACTCGCACGGCCATCGACAATCCCGCCAACGCGAGTCAATGTCGCTCAAGACCAGGGCAGCCGATAGAACACACTCCAACGTGCTCGTCCTCGTGGACTCAACATCACGGCTCGTTTACATCTAACACGCGTTAGTGGATGAATTGTTGGCCGTTTTGACGCCGTTACTCAGACGACCCCGGCGGGAAGACCGCACGCGCCTGGGCGATGAAAGAGATGGTCAGAGCGATCTTCGCCGCCGGGCTCACCGTGCAG
>JADGPN010000252.1 GCA_017882465.1 Solirubrobacteraceae bacterium | reverse complement strand
AGCGCGGCCAGCAGCTCGTTGCGCCGTGAGATCGTGATCTCGCCGTCGGCTACCGCCGCATCGAGCAGGATCTTTAGATTTACCTCGTGGTCGGAGAAGCTGACCCCCGCGACGCTGTCGATGGCATCGGTGTTGATCCGCCCGCCGGAGAGGGCGTACTCGATTCGGCCTTTCTGGGTGAAGCCGAGGTTGCCGCCCTCGCCGACCACCCGACAGCGAAGCTCGGCTCCGTCGATCCGCCCGCCGTCAGTGGTCTTATCGCCGACCTCGGCGTTGCTCTCTGACTGCGCCTTGACGAAGGTACCGACGCCCCCGTTCCAAAGGAGGTCGACGGGCGCACGCAGTAGTACCCGAATCAGCTCATCCGGTACGAGAGCCTCCGCCTCGACGTCGAGCGCCTCGCGCACCTGCGCCGACAGGGGAATCCGCTTGGCGGACCGGGCAAAGACAGCGCCGCCCTCGGAGATGGCCGCCGGGTCGTAGTCCCGCCACGACGAGGCCGGCAGATCAAAGAGCCGGCGCCGCTCGGCGAAGCTCGCCTCCGGATCGGGGCGGGGATCGAGGAAGACATGGTCGTGGTTGAACGCGCCCACGAGCTTGATGTGCGGCGATAGCAGCATCGCATTGCCGAGCACATCCCCCGCCAGGTCGCCGATGCCCACAACGGTGAGCTCAGTCGACTGGACGGCCACTCCGAGACTGCGGAAATGGCGCCTGACCGATTCCCACACCCCTCGAGTGGTGATACCCGTCTTGTTGTGGTCGTAGCCATGCGATCCGCCCCCGGCGAACGAGTCTCCGAGCCAGAAGCCGTACTCGGCCGCGACCCCGTTTGCGAGCTCCGACAGCGAGGCGGTTCCCTCGTCACCGGCAACCACGAGGTAGACATCGTCCTCGTCGTGGCGGATGACGGCAGGTGGGGGGACGACCTTCCCACCGACGATGTTGTCCGTCAGATCGAGCAGACCCGACAGGAACAGCCCGTAGCAGTCAGCGACCTCCTCGAGCAACGCCTCGCGGCCGCCCATCGACGGCGGCCGCATGGTCACAAATCCGCCCCTCGCACCAACCGGAACGATGACCGCCTTCTTGACCATCTCTGCCCTCATCAGCCCGAGGGCCTCCGCGCGGAAGTCCTCGCGCCGGTCCGACCAGCGGATCCCGCCGCGGGCGACGCTCCCGCCGCGCAGGTACACGCCCTGCACCCGCGACGAATAGACGAAGATCTCGGACCGAGGACGGGGAAACGGGAGAAACAGCATCAGCGAGGGATCGAGCTTGAACGACAACTGGGCTTTGGGCTGACCTCCCGGAGAACGCTGGAAGTAGTTCGTTCGTACGATGGCGCGGACGACCGCGAGACAGGCCCGCAGGATCCGCGCCTGATCGAGGTTTGCTATGTCGTCGATCGCTTGCTCGACCTCGGCCCCGAGCCGCTCGGCCGCCGCGACGTCGTAGCGGTCGGGGTCAAGCCGCGCACCGAAAAACCCGACGAGCAGCCGCGCCACAGCCGGATTGCCGGTCAGCGCTTGCTGGAGGTAGCGGTCGCTGAACGTTGCGCCGGCCTGGCGCAGGTATTTCACGAGTGCGCGCAGCAGCGCCACTTCGCGACCGGTCAAACCGCCTCGTAGGACCAGCGCGCCGAGCCGGTCGTTCTCGAACTCACCGCTCCAGACCCTCGTGAAAGCGTCTTGGACTGCGGTGCGCGTCGATTCGTTCCGGAGGTCGACATCGAAGCCGGGAACGAGCCCGATGTCGTAGATCCAAAGCGAGCGCCGACCCTCGGGCTTGATCTCGTACGGACGCTCGTCGCCGACCCGCAGACTCATGTTCTCGAGGATCGGCAGGACATCCGAGAGCGCAATTCGCTCACCCGGGCTAAACAGCTTGCAACGCAGCGAGGTCCGGTCGGCCTCGACAGTCTGGTAGACGCTCAAGATGAGCCCGTCACCGGCAGCGAGAGCCTCTGCATGGTCGATGTCTTCGACCGCCGCACGAGCTCGCCAGTCAGCGCGATAGGCGATCGGAAACGCCGCCTTGTAGCGACGGAACAGGACCTTGCCCCGCTCCTCGCCATGAACCCCTCTCAGGGCATCCGCGAGGTCGCCGGTCCAGGGCCGCGTCACCTCGGCGATCCGGCGCTCGAGCTCGGCGACCTCCTCGGGGTCCACCTCGGCCGCGCGGCAGCGCACGACGTAATGGATGCGCGCGAGCATCGAGTCGGATAGGCGCAGCGCCCAGTCGGTTTCGGTCGCGCCGAACGCGTCACTCAGGACCGATGCGATCCGCTCGCGGTTGTCGGTGCTGAACCGATCGCGGGGTACGAAGACCAGGCACGACACGAACCGTTTGTAGGGATCGCTCCGCACAAACAGGCGCACGAGCTGGCGCTCGCCGAGCGCGACGATCCCCATCGAGATCGCGAACAGCTCGTCGTCCCTGATCTGGAAGAGCTCGTCCCGTGGGTAGGTCTCCAGCGCCTTTGCCAGCGCCTTCGCGTTATGACTCTCAGGGCGGAACGCCGCCCGGCGGATCACGCGCTCGACCTTGTCCCGCAGGACCGGGATCTTGCGCGCGCTCGCCTCCTCGGCGGCGGTGGTGTACAAGCCGAGGAAACGACGTTCGCCACGGACCTGGCCCGCCTCGAAACGCTTCACACCCACGTAATCGAGGTACAGCGGCCGGTGCACCGTCGAGCGCCGGTTCGCCTTGGTCAGGATCAGCGGCTGAGGCATTCGAGCCATTGACCGGACTTCGGCGGGCAGCCTCGCGAAGCTCGTCGACGCAATCGCGTTCGGGGCTCTGAGAACGCCGAGACCCGAGCCGTACACAGTGCGGAGAGAGTCTTCGCCCGCCTCACTGACGAGGTCGTACTCCCGGTACCCGAGGAAGATGAAGTTCCCGCCATCGACCCACCTGAGGAATGCGTTGACCTCCTCCACCTCGCTTCGATCGAGCGGCGGCGGCGCCGACTCGAACCCAGTCACGATCTCGAGCATCCGTCGGCGCATCATCGGCCAGTCCTCCACCGCCGCCCTAACGTCGCTGAGCACCCGGCTGATGCCACCAACGAGCGCCGCGAGCCGAGCGGGCTCGGTCTCGCGATCCACTTCGAACTGCATCAGCGATTCGGTCAGCGCACCAGTCATGCCTGCACCTTGTGGGAGAACCTCCGCCAGGCGACCGGCCGCATCCCGGAGCACGTCGATGACCGGCACGATCGAGAGCTGAATCCCGTATCCGCGACGGGAGATCTCCATGCCGACCGAGTCCACCAAGAACGGCATGTCATCGGTGACGACCTCGACGATCGTGTTCGTCGTCTGCCAGCCGTGCTCTCCGATCGTGGGGTTATAGGCCCGCACGCTGGCAGAGCTCGGCTTGCGGTCGCGGGCGAAGTCCCAGACCGCCAGTGCAGCGCCGTAAAGGTCACGGGTGCTACGCCTGGCCAGATCCTCTGGTGGCACCCAGTGATAGAACTGCCGGACGAACGCGTCGCACTGGCCTAACAACTCGGGCGCAACGTGGTCGCGCAGGCGGCTGCACACGGATTGAATGAGCGCTGCTTCAGCCTCCTCCGCCCTCAACACCATGACTGCACGCCCTTCGATCGACATCGCCGAAGCGCGCGAAACGTCCGGCGCCATCGGCGACTTGCCAGCCTACCCCAAGCGAAACACCTTGCACATGGCCGGTCGACGCGGCGGCCGCGCTGAGCGGGATACGCACGATCACTACCAGCGCACGCCGCGCGAGGGCTCTGGCTCCGCTTCGCCGTCGATGAGACCCACGCCACCGAGGCCGTGCGCCTACCGACCGCGACGGCCAAGCCACCGCCGCGGGCTGACGTATGGCCATATAGCCCCGCTCCACGACGGTCGCGCGAACTGCTGATCGCCGTCTCGCTTCCTCCTGACCGAACACGATCACGTCGATCGGCACCTTGAGGCCTTCGAGCACGCTGCGAAGACGAACGGCGTCCGAGAACGGATCGTCGACGGATGGCTCGATGACCACCACGTCCACGTCCGAACTCGTAGGCACGACCGCACAGCTCAGGACACCCCGCGCGGCCAGCAGTCAGCCACCCAGACGATGGGTCGCTGACTGACGACAGCGAGGGTGACGAGAATCAACGGGGCACGACCGCCGGCCCGCGGGTGAATGATCCGTTCGGGGTCACGCGCCTCCAAGCCTCCACCAGGCCGGCGCTCCGACCGGATAGGCTGCGCGAGCCGGCAACTGCAGAGGAGGAGAGCATGGCTGGCGAGGCTTTGTTCATCGGCTGGGGCGCGGTCGTTCGCGGTCGAGAGAAGCAGGCGCTGCAGGTGTTCCAGGAGTCGATGGAGTACTACGGAAAGCTGCAGCAGGACGGCCGGATCGAGAGCTTCGACGTCTTGTTGCTCGCACCCCACGGCGGCGACTTGAACGGGTTCGTGATTCTCCGCGGTGACCGCAAGGCGCTCGCCGGTATCAGGTTCAGCGATGAGTTCGAGCGGCTGATCGCGCGCGCATCGGCGATCATCGACTCACCTGGCGTCATCCCGGCCTACGGCGGCGAGGCGCTGGCACAGCAAATGGGGATCTTCCAAGCGGTCGCCGACGAGTTCGGCGAATAGGAGCTCGTCGTTCCTGTCAGTACCGCCGAGGGACATCACGGAGTTCCCGTCCACGAGCCGTTCCCAGCTCGAAGGTGCAACGCGGACCGCGCTTTCGCTGCGCGGGATGGGTCGCAAGCCTGGATGACCTTGGGCTTGGCCTCGGCGCCTGCAAGCTTGTCACGGACAGGCTGGCGCCAGCTCGGGTGGCGCGGTCTGCGACCCGTGTCGGTCAGCGGAGGATGTTCACTGCCCGTGCGGCCACCAACAGCACGGTTGTCGCGGAGATGGCGGACTCCGCGAGCATCATCGTCTTCACCCGCCGGGTCAGCGGCATCGCATCCGTTGGGCTGAACGCGATCGCGTTGGTGAACGAGACGTACACGTAGTCGGCCAGTCGCGGGTGCCAGTCCCCCTCGGCGAGCGTCGGATTTTCGTCCTGTGGGAACTGGAAGTCGTGCGGCGGCGGATCGGGCTCACGCCGGCGGATCGGGCCGCCGCGGTCGACCTCCCAGAACAGTAACCCGAACGTCATTACGTTCGTGCCCCAGATCGTGGCGCCCTTCAACAACAGCTCCCCGCCGCTCTTCTCCTGCGCACTCAGCAACGACGCGATCAGAGCCACGAGCGCGAGCACGTTCGCTGCGGTGATCACGCCGACGAGCGCGAGCGCGACCGTGCGGCGCCGGCCCATCTGCTCGAGGCGATGTCGGGGCTCCGCCAAGGCCAGCGCCATCAAGAGCGCCGCCTCGGGAACGACCGGAATCAGCCAGACCCACCCTGGAAACCCGATCAGCGTCCAGCCCCTATCGACGCTCACAAGCGCGAGCGTGACCTGCAGTCCGATCACGAGTCCGACGCCAACCGTCGCCTCGTACCGGGACTCGACCTGCTCCTCATGGATGTCAGGCGTGCTCACCTCACGATTGTCAACCATCCATTGGACGACCACCGAAGGGCCCACTGGCCACCACTTCGTGCGGGTGATTGCGCGGGTACCCGCGCTGGCAAGCATCGGCACGCGGGGGCTCTCCAAGTGGGAACTACCCCGGTGGTTGAGAGGCCTCGGCATTGTCGTGAGTGGGGCGCCCCACGACCGGGAGTCCGTCGCGACTCGTTCGTCGGCATGCTCGTAGCTGAGCGGGATGGTGTCTTGGTCTGGCACGACGCGCTGTTGGGTCGAGTCTTGGCGCCTGCGGCGAGAGCGAGGCCTGGCACGTGGTGCTCGTGGGGGCCAGCGACAACGACACGCATCGCCCAGGATCGGATCGACGATCCGCACGCGGGCGTGACCCGGCGAACACCGACGCCGGCCGCACGGCGCCGCACGGTTCTCTCACAGCGGCGAATCGCGTGACGATTTACGATCCCGCTGAATGCCGCGTCCCACCCCCCCGCTCCCCGACTCCGCGGCCGTGGTCGTCATCGGCGGCGGGGTGATCGGCACCAGCGCCGCCTTCCATCTCGCCGAGGCCGGCGTGGATGTCG
>JADGPN010000251.1 GCA_017882465.1 Solirubrobacteraceae bacterium | reverse complement strand
TTCAGGCCAGGCACGGGAGCTTGTTGGCCAAGGATCTGATCGTGAAGACGCGCAGCGGCCGCGGCGGCTACAAGCCGTTTCTGCATGGGATCGCGCGCAGTCGTGCGCGCGGCCGGGCGGTGCGTGTGCCCGAGCGCCAGTCGTTGCCAACGACGCTGTCGCTTGAGCAGGTGGCGGCGGTGATCGACTGCCAGGAGCGGTTGCGCGACCGGTTCTTGTTCGCGTTGCTGGCGAGCACGGGGATGCGCGTCGGCCAGGCGCTCGGGCTGCGTCATGAGGACGTGGTGGCGTGGGAGCGGCGGATTGTGATCAGGGTGCGCGCGGGTGCGCATCGCCGAGCGCGCAGCAAGGGCGGGGCCGAGGGCGGGGTGCCGGTGGCCCCGGAGTTGATGCGGCTGTGGAGCGATTACATGCACGAGGAGTACGGCGATGTCGACTGCGATTTCGTGTTCGTGAACCTGTGGGGCGGCCAGCTCGGGCGGCCGCTGACCTACTCCAACGTGGACCGGATCGTCGAGCGCACGCAGCGCAAGGTCGGCTTTCGGTTCACCGCGCACCAGTTGCGCCACACGTACGCGACGATGGCGTGGCGCGACGGTGTGCAGCTGGAGGTGATCGGCGCGCTGCTCACGCACCGCTCGCCGTCCGGGGCGCTGATCTACACGCGCCCCACCGCCGAGGATCTGCGCAATGCGCTCGCCGCGCGCCGCGTGCTCGAGAGAGTGGCGGATCTGGTCGCATGAGCGCGACGCCGTTGCGGGTTGTCGAGGGTGGCCGCGCGCCGCATGGCTGGGAGGCGCTGTGCGCGAAGGATGTCTGGCGCCAGGGCGTGCTGCCGCACGGCGATCTGGCGTCTAGCTACAGCGGTGAGGTGTTCATTCACTTTGAGCGGTTAGGGCAACCGTGGCTGAAGGAGGCCGCGAAGCGGTGGGCCCGCGCCCGCCTGCTCGGCGACACGACGCCGCAGACGACGAGCCGCTACCTGACCGACCTGTCGCATTTCAGCGACGCTGGCCGCCTACGCGAGACGGTTGCGCCGGCGCTGCTCTCGCGCGAGGTGCTGGAGGACTACCTGTTGTGGGTGCGTCAGCAGTCGGGCTGGAAGCCGGCGACGCGCAACCACCGCGTGGTTGCGTTGCGGGCGCTGCTTGAGGAGCAGGCGAGGATGGCCTTGCCGGGCTGCCGCGCAGCGCGGCGATCCATCGCGCCGAGCTGCCGCGGGTTGATTACCGCCTGCCCAAGCAGCTCCCGGGCGAGGTGTTCGCGCAGTGGGTTGATCCGGCCAATCTCGCGCTGCTGGATGACGAGCAGAACCGGACGGTCGTGTCGTTGCTCGCGTTCACCGGGTTTCGAGTCTCGAGCGTGGTGACGCTGACGCGTGACGCGCGAGAGCTGGGGCCCGACGGCCAGCCGTATCTGCGCTACGTCAATATCGAGGCCAAGCGCCAGGCGATGCTGCCGATCGCACCGGCGCTCTCGGAGCAGCTCGAGCGTCAGGAGGCGCTGTTGGCCGAGCGCTACCCCGAGGGCACGGGATGGCTGCTTCCCTCCCCGCCGTCGGGCCAGCGCAACGGCAAGGGAGGCGCTTTTCATCTGTTGCCGGTGACGATCCGGAAGATGGTCAAGCGCTGTATCAGCATCGCGCAGATCCGTGGCGTCGACGGTGAGCTGGTGCTCGGCGTGCATCCGCATCTGTTTCGCCACCACGTCGCGACGAGCATGGTCAACGAGAAGATTCCGCTGACGGTGATCCAGAAGGTTCTGGATCACGGCTCGATCGAGATGACCGCGCACTACTCGCGGCTGCACGATGAGACGGTCAAGCAGGAGGTGTGGCGCTGGCATGAGCGGGTGAATATCCGTGGCGAGCGGATCGCGCTGCCGGTCGACGGTCCGCTTCAGGAGGCGGCGTGGATGAAGGAACGGATCGCCCGTGCCAAGCAGGCGCTACCGAACGGCTACTGCGGATTGCCGCTGGTGCAGTCATGTCCGCATCCGAACGCCTGCCTGAGTTGTGCGAGCTTTCTCACCCACGGCTCGTTTCGCGGCGTGCACCAGCAGCAACACGGCGAGACCCGCCGGCTGCTTGAGAAGGCGCGCGAGAACAACAACCTGCGGCTGATCGAGGTGCTTGCGCGCGACGAGCAGAGCCTCTCCAGGATCCTTGAAGGGCTCGACGCGATCGAGGCCGACCACGCCGGCGGGGAGCTTGACCTGCTCGATCTCGCCGCTCCCGGTGAGGCGCAGGGCGCCCAATGACGGGCGAACCTGCCCGCCGCCCGCTTGCCGCCGCCGCGGCCAGGCGCACGCTCGGGGCTGAGCAGCGCGTCCGCGGCGCTCTGCGCGAGCTTGATCGCCAGGGTGTGGGGGTCACGTTCGCCAGCGTCGCCGGGCGCGCGCGGGTCAGCCGCGCGTTTCTTTACCAGCACGCAGCGCTGCGCGAGGAGATTGAGGCGCTGCGCGGCGCGCAGGCCGCGGCCCCGGCGACGCTGCCGGTTCGGCACCGCGCCAGCGACGCGTCGCTGCGAGCCCGGCTGCGCGCGGCGCTTGATGACAGCCAGCGCCAGCGCGAGGAGGTCGCCCGGTTGCGTGAGGAGCTCGCGCTCGCGCACGGCCGCGTCCGCGAGCTGGAACTGGACCGCCGGGTGCGCCGCACGTGATCTCGACGGCGATCTCGCCGCATCCGTCGCAGAGCCATTCGGTGCTGGAGGCGGTCCTGGAACGGATCACCTACGCCAACCAGGACACCGGCTACACGATCGCCCGGGTGGCGACCGATCGGACCGGCCCCGATCTGTTGACGGTGGTGGGGCCACTGTTGGGCGCTCAGATCGGCGAAAGCCTGCGCCTGACCGGGCGGTGGAGCAGCCATCCGAAATACGGCAAGCAGTTCCAGGTGGACTCCTACAGCACCGTGCTGCCGGCGACGATCCAGGGGATCCGCCGCTACCTGGGCTCCGGGATGATCAAGGGGATCGGGCCGATGATGGCCGAGCGGATGGTGGCGCATTTCGGCACCGACATCCTGAGCATCATCGAAGACCAGCCCGGCCGGCTGATCGAGGTGCACGGGCTGGGCCCCAAACGGACCAAGCGGATCGCCGATGCGTGGGAGGAGCAGAAGGCGATCAAGGAAGTGATGGTGTTCCTGTCCGGGGTCGGGGTGTCCACCTCGCTGGCCGTGCGGATCTACAAGCGCTACGCCGACAGTTCGATCTCGATCGTGCGCGCCGAGCCATACCGGCTGGCGTCAGAGGTGTGGGGGATCGGCTTCAAGACTGCCGACACGATCGCCCAGGCCGTCGGGATCCCGCACGACAGCCCGCAGCGGATCAAAGCCGGGCTGCAATACACCCTCTCCCAAGCCGCCGACAACGGGCACTGCTACCTCCCCGAGCCTGACCTGGTCCGCGAGGCCACAAAGATCCTGGACGTCGACCGGGAGCTGATCGGCCCGTCTCTGGATGAGCTCGTGACCGAGGAAGGTGTCGTCCGTGAACTGTTGCCAGCCAGCGACGCTGCGATCACCAGCGCGGTCGCTGCGGTCTACCTGGTGCCGTTTCACCGCGCCGAGCGGTCCCTCGCCGTTGGCCTCCTGGACCTATTGAACGCAAGCGACGAGCGGCTGCCGGCGTTCGCCCAGGTGGACTGGGACAAGGCGCTGGGCTGGCTGCACACCCGGACCGGCCAGGACCTGGCCGCCGGCCAGCAAGAGGCGGTCACGCTCGCGCTCACCAGCAAGGTCGCGGTGCTCACCGGCGGGCCGGGGTGCGGCAAGAGCTTCACCGTCCGCTCGATCGTCACGCTGGCCACGGCCAAGCAGGCCACCGTGGTGCTGGTCGCGCCCACCGGCCGGGCCGCCAAGCGCCTGGCGGAGCTGACCGGACACGAGGCCTGCACCGTTCACCGGCTGCTGGAGCTCCAGCCCGGCGGCGACGCCAAATACGACCGCGACAACCCCCTGGGCGCCGATCTGGTCGTGGTCGACGAGACCTCGATGATGGACGTGATCCTGGCCAACAAGCTGATCAAGGCGATCCCCTCCGGCGCGCACCTGCTGCTGGTCGGCGACGTCGACCAGCTCCCCTCGGTCGGCGCCGGGGAAGTCCTGCGCGACCTGCTCGCCGCTGGCAGCATCCCGCGGGTGCGCCTCACTCAGATCTTCCGCCAAGCCCAGCAGTCGGGGATCGTCGTCAACGCCCACCGCATCAACCACGGCCACCCCCCGCAGCTCACCGGCTTTCGCGACTTCTACTGGTTCGCGTGCGACCCCCCCGAAGACACCGGCCTGCACCCCGCGGAGGAGACCGCCGCACTCGTGGTCGACATCGTCGCCCGGCGGATTCCCGCCAGATTCGGGCTCGACCCCCTCCGCGATGCCCAAGTGCTCACGCCGATGCACCGCGGGCCCGCCGGAGCGGGCAACCTCAACACCCTCTTGCAGGAAGCCCTCACTCCGCAACGCGACCAGACGCCCGAGAAGCGCTACGGCGGGCGGGTGTTCCGCGTCGGGGATAAGGTCACCCAGCTGCGCAACAACTACCACAAGGGCCAGGCGGGGATCTTCAACGGCACAGTCGGTGTCGTCACCGGCCTGTCCCTGGAAGAGCAGACGCTCACCGTGCTCACCGACGAAGACGAGCAGGTCGAGTACGAGTTCGGCGAACTCGACGAGCTCGCCCACGCCTACGCCATCACTATCCACCGCTCCCAAGGCAGCGAATACCCCGCCGTGGTGATCCCGCTCACCACCTCGTCCTGGCTGATGCTGCAACGCAACCTGCTCTACACCGGCGTCACCCGCGCCAAGCAACTCATCGTCCTGGCCGGATCCCGCCGCGCACTCGCGCAAGCCGTACGCACCCCCGGAGCCGGCCGCCGCCACACCGCACTCACCCACCGGCTCCATCCCGTCGAATAGGCGACATCGGTCCGCCCGTCCGATGGGTAGCGCGTCTCCAGCAGCGTTCGACTCGACGCTTCAACGCGTGCCGTCGTTTACAGGTCAACGACAGCAATTGTCAGTACCGGCGGCACGCTTACACCGGAGCGTGAACTTAATGTCGCTTCTCGCTACCTATTTCGCGGCTCAGGGACGCTCACCTGCCGAGCCCTACGGCTGCGGTTTGCGCCGTGGCGTGGTGCCGCGGGTGGCGTCCCGCTCGAGCGTCGCGATCGCGGTGTCGCGCGCCTTCTCGGCGGCCTCGAGGCGCTTCTGCGCGGCGGCGAGGTCCTTGTCCAGCTGGGCGCGTAGGCGCTGCTCGGCGTCGAGCGTCGCCTGGGCGCGCCCGTGCTCGAGCTCGGCGGCCTGGCGGACATCGCGCTGCTCGGCGAGCTCTCGCTCAAGCTCCATGCGTTCAGCGCGCGCCTGCTCCTCGACGCGCTCAGCGCGTTCGGCGGCAGCGTGCGCGCGCTGCTCGGCTTGCTCAGCGCGGACGAGCGCCTCTTCCGCGCGCTCGGCGGATTTGGTTGCCGAGGCCTCGGCGGCGGTCTTCGCGGCGGCCGCCGCGTCGGCGCGTGCTACCGCGTCCTGGGCGCCACGCTCGGCCTCCTCCCCCCGGGCTTGCGCGTTGCGGGCCCGCGCTTCGGCCTCCTGCTCGCGCTCGCTCGCCGCGCGCTCCCGCTCCTCGGCCTCCGCGGCGGCGCGTAACGCCGATTCTGCGGCCTCGTCGGCGTCCATTCGCTCGCGCCGGGCGGCCGCTTCGTGCTGGGCGGCGTGACTGACCTCCGCCTGCGTGTCTGCGCGCACCGCGGCCAGCTCGGCCTCGAGCTGCTCAGTGTCGGTCAACACGCCGAGCGCGTCGCGCGTGCGCTCCAGGTCGCCAGCCAGCCGGGCGGCTAACGCGCGCAGCGTCGCGCCCGCGACGCTCATCGGACGGTCCCCCCCACCCTGCTCGGTCCTCTCGCCGGCGTCGAGCTCGCCGGCGGCGGCGCGGCGGCGGCGCTCGCGGAACGCGCTCTGCGCATTGTGCTCAGCCAGGTCGCAGTAGCGCGGCGGACGCCCGGCGCCCTCCGGCGTCGGCACGACCGAGCGTCCGCAGCCCGGAAACGCGCACATCTCGGTCGTCAGCTCGGTCATGGGCGCTCCTCTCGCTCGATTTCATTTCGTAGCATAGCATAGCATATCGTTTCATTACA
>JADGPN010000250.1 GCA_017882465.1 Solirubrobacteraceae bacterium | reverse complement strand
GCCCGCCTCGATCGCCGCGTAGGGGCTTCCGAACCGACGCGGTGGGCGATCCTGAGCGCACGGCGCATGAGCGCGCCCGGGGGAAGGGTGAGCAGCGTGTGCTGTACGCGCTCGCGCGGGCGCTGCTGAGTCCCCTGCGGGTGTGGTTTCGCCTGCGCGTCCGCGGCGCCGAAAACATCCCGGTCGAGGGCGCGGCGATCCTGGCTCCCAACCACAAGAGCTTCATGGACGCGTTCCTGATCGGGTTGGCCACCCGCCGGCACGTGCGCTTCATGGCCAAGGTGGAGATCTTCAGGGGCCCTCTGGGCTGGCTGCTCGTACGCCTGGGCGCGTTTCCCGTCCGGCGCGGCGACGCGGATGCCGACAGCCTGCAGACCGCGCGCTCGATCCTCGCGCGAAACGGGCTGGTGGTCGTGTTTCCCGAGGGCACGCGCGTCGACGAACCCGACGCACTGGGCGCACCCCACCACGGCGCGGCCCGGCTGGCGCTCGAGACCGGCGCGCCGATCGTCCCGACCGCGATCGTCGGCACCCACCACCTCTGGCTCGGGCCGATTCCCAAGCCTCGCCGCGTGCGCGTCGCCTTCCACGAGCCCGTCGACGTCACCGATGTCGCCGATACGAGCGACGCGCTGACCGAGCTCATGGACCGCCGCGTGTGGCCGGCAGTCCAGGAGGAGTACGGCCGCCTGCGGGCGACGCCCGGCCTGATCGCCGCTGCGCTGACCGCGCTCGGCGTCGGCGGGCTCATGGCGCGCCGCCGGGCGACGGCGCCCCGCCCGCGGTTGTTGGGGATCGTCGAGCCCCGCAGGCTGCGGCGACGCCGGGCGCGGCGCTCGCTCGTCGAGCGCGTGGGCGGCAAGCGCTGACGAGCCCTCCGGAGAGCCGGTACTGCGCCGTCGTCCGTGCGGACCCGTCTACCTCTCGGACGGCGTCATGCCGAGAGGGCGCTCGTCCTCGGCTCACGCTGCTCGGCGGGCTGGGTCGGCATGAGCGCCGCACCGCCGATGACCAGGATGAACGCGAGGAGGCGACCGCTGATTGCGAGCGGGCCGGAACCGATGGGCTCGCCGAAGACGAGGATGCCACCGGTGACGGCCGCCAGGTTCGCCGCCACCGACGTGTAGGCGATGACCTCGACGCCGGGCCCGAGTTGGAGGCTGCGGGCGGACGCGTAGAACGCGACGGTTCCGGCGCCGAGCGCGGTCAGCGTCCACGGGCTCAGCAGACCGTGCAGCGGCCCTCGGGCGTGCGTCAGGTACTTGACGGCCACATCGGAGACACCGAAGAGCGCTCCCGCGGCCAGGCCCAGCAGCAGCCCTTCGGTGCGTTCCGGGACACGGCGTCGGGCGGACAGCGCCATGAGTCCGATGCTGGTCGCGACGATGGCGCTCTCAACCGAGATGAGCGCCGCCAGTGACGCGCGCTGCGGCCGGACCGCGGTCCCGCCGGTCAGTCCGATCACGGCCAGCCCGGCGGCCGTGATGGCGACGCCGAACCACTCGCGGCGACCGAGGCGGAAGCCGAAGAACCGCTCGGCGAGCACCGCGAGAAACACCAGCCCGCCGGCCAGCACCGCCTGCACCATCGACAACGGCGCGCGAGCAAGCGCACCGACGTGCAGCATCCAGGCCACGATCGCGATCAGCCATCCGACCGCAAACCATCTGGAGCGGAACAGCGCGACCGCGCTGAGGACCGGGTGCCGGACCCGGACCGGCGCGGCGAGGACGGCCCCGCGGTACTTGAACAGGAAGCCGAGGTTGATGGTCAGGGCCGAGGCGAGCGCCAGCAGGAGTCCGAGAATCATGAGAACCGGTGATCCATCGGAGACCCGCTGCCCGGCACCGGCATGAACGTGCCCGCCACCCTGATTGATCCGCGATCCCTCAGCGCTTCAGCGGTCCCACCGGTACGACGACCCTGCCGAACGTCGAGTTGGTGACGGCGGCGAACGAGGCATACCACGCCGCCAGAGCGGTGGCGAGCCCGAACCAGCCGCCCCACTTGATCATGTCGGTGTGGGCGCCGGAGTTCCCGATGCCCAGCAGGAGGAACGTCACCACCAGCAGCCCGAACACGACCGCGACGGCGACGCTCGTCCGCAGCGAGGCGATGAACATGTAGGCCGTGAAGATGGCCCAGGCGATGAGGTACAGCCCCACCGCGTGACCGACGTCGATCGCGGGGATCTTCTTCGCGAAGAACTGGACCAGCACGAAGTACGAGATCCAGAACGCGCCGAACGACGTGAAGGCGACTGCGCCGAAGGTGTTGCCGGTCCGGAACTCCCACATGCCGGCGAGCAGCTGCGCGAGCCCGCCGTAGGCGATCGCCAGGCCGAGCACCACCGGCTCGCCGCCCTTGCTGATCAGGTCGGCGTTGAACATGCTGAGCACGAACGTGGTCATCGCGAACCCCGCGAGCCCGAGGGGCCCCGGGTCGGCGATCAGGGTCGGGATGAACGACACACGGCTCTCGGCGACGCTCGGGTCAGCCCGTTCGCGGCTGAGAACGCGCTCGGACGGCGTTGGAACGGCCATTGCTGGCTCCTCTCTCGCGGTATGGGCCGGAAGCCCACGCATCGGTCGTACCCGGAGTGACGATGTGCGAAACCACACATAGACTCCGGGCCGGCCGCACGCGCTCAGCGAGGTTCAGGCGGGGGCGCGCGGGTGGCCTGCGACCTCGGCCATGATCGGCGGCCAGTGGTCCCGCAGCGCCTCGTGACCCATGAAGAGGCCCAGATGGCCGCCCGAGGTCAGCCGGCGCGTCACGAGTTCCGGGGGCGTGGCGACCGCGTCCGCGAGCGCGTAGACCTGATCGGGCGGCGTGATGTGATCCGTCTCCCCCGCGAGCAGGTTGATCGGGCAGGAGATCCGGCCCAGATCGACGGTCTCGCCGCCGACCTGGAGCGTGCCGTCCACCAGCCGGTTGTCACGGAACAGGTGCTCCACGATCCACAGGTAGAACGATCCCGGGATGTCCTGCGTGTGCTTGAACCAGTCCTCGAACCGGCGGTAGCGCTCGACGTGCTCGCGATCTCGGATGTTGGCCAGCAGCTGGGACTGGCGCCCGAACTCGTTGTCGGGCTTCATGAGGATGAAGCCCGTGAGCATGTGCTCGCCCTTGAAGACCCCGCCGCCCGCGGCGACGAGCGCGCGGTAGAACGCGAGGTCGCCGGTCGGCGCGAAGTGCTGCACGGCCGCGTGGATGACCGGCTCGCCGGCGTGGAAGTCGATCGGCGCGCCCGCGATGGTCAGCGTATGGACGTGCTCGGGATGCAGTGCAGCGTAGATCGTGGCCAGCCATCCACCCTGGCAGTCGCCGACGAGGTTGACCGGCCCGCCCACGTGCTCGATCGCCCGATCGATGACCTCGAGATAGTCCTCGATCGTGGCGTCCCTGGTCTCAACCGTGGCGCCGATCCAGTCGAGCGCGTACGCGCGGGTGAGGCCCGCGTCGATGATGGTGCGCATCTGGCTCTGCCCGGGCACGAAGTCCACGATGCAGGAGTCGTGGCCGGCCTGCGGAGGGAGTACGAGCGTCGGCACGACCCGCGAGCGGGGACCGGTCGTCGAGAAGTCCCGCAGCCGCGCGACGGGCGCCTCGAAGATCACGTTGTGCGGGGTATGCCAGGAGGGTCGTTCCCGGCGCATCGTCGCCCCCCACCACATCGCCCAGTCCTCGGCGATGGTCCACGGAGTCGCGCCGCGGGCGAGCACGCCGCTCCAGTAGTCCGACAGGCCCTCGGTCGCCGCGGCCCATGCCGCCGCCCCCTCGTCCAGCGCGATGTCCTCGTACGTGGGCGGGCAGGTCGTGGGCATCGGAGCCTCCGTGGTCGATTGGCGGGGACTGCGCCGCATGTCACTGCCGGCGGCCCGAACTCTGCACCTCACATCGGAGGTCCTGTGCCCCTGCCGTGGGTAGCGCAAGCACGCTAGCAAGCTTTAGGCTAATCGGCAAACTCGCGGCGCCTCGCTCACCACGTCTTGACCCGCTCCGCAGGGCGACGGCGCGCGACGCGGAGGCGAAGATCGAGGACGGTGCAGCCGCGCGTCATGGCGCGCACGGGGTTGAGGTCGGCCTCGACGATCTCCGGGACAGCGTGCAGCAGTGCGGCGAAGCGCAGGATGAGCTCGTGCAGGGCCTCCGAATCCAGCGCAGGGCTGCCACGGAAGCCGCGCAGGCTGGCGGCCACACTCGGGGACGCGTCGATGAGCTCACGCGCGTCGACGTCGGTCACCGGCACAGGACGGAAGGCCACGTCGCTGGCGAGCCCCGCGCTGCGGCCGCCGAGACCGACCGCCATGACCGGGCCCAGATCCGCGTCGGTCACCGAGCCGACGAGCACGTCGGCCCCGGGCGCCGCGAGCGGCTGGACGATCAGGCCCGACCACGCGCGTCCCGCCGCGAGCACGCGCCGCTCGATCTCCTGCCAGCCCGCCCGAATCGCCGCCTCCCCCTCGATGCCGAGCAGCACCGCGTCCACGTCACCGGCGTGCGCCGGGGCAGCGAAGTCGGCCTTCAGCACCACCGGTCCGTCGAGCTCGCCGGATGCGCGCACGGCGTCGTCCACCGCCGGGCAACGCCGCGAGGGCACGAACGGGACCCCGTGCGAGGCGAGCAGCGCCTCGGCCTCCGCGATCGACAGCCACCCCTCCCCCTCCCCGTCGAGCCGCGCGGCTACCAGCGTCCGTGCCGCTTCGGGGTCCAGTCCGGCATAGCGGGGAAGCAGGCCCAGCGGGCGCGAGAGCCACGTCCGGCGCTCGACCGCGCGGGCCAGCACGCCGGCGCACCCGTCAGGAAACAGGTAGTTGGGAACCTGATCCGGGGCGCCGGGCGGAAGGTGCCCGTCGGCGTCCACCACCGAGGCCACGACCGGGATCCGCTGACCTCGGGCAGCCTGCGACACCGCGGCGAGCACCGCGTCGGGATCGCCGCCGACGAGATCGACGAAATAGGCCATCACCGCGTCGACGCTCGCCGTGGCGAGCAGCTCGCCGACCGCGGACGCGTATCCGGCGGGGTCCGCGTGGATCCCCAGGACCACGGGGCGGTCGTCGACCACGAGGCCGCGGGTGGCGCACGCGTCGAGCGCCAGCGTCGCGACACCGGTCGAGTTGGTGACGATCCCGACGCGGCGCCCGCGCGGAAGCGGCTGGCTCTCGAAGAACCGCGCACAGTTGAAGAGCTCCTCGCCGCCGCGGAAGCGCAGGATGCCGGCGTGGCGCAGGAGCGTGTCGATCACGGCGTCGCCGCCGAGGGCCGCGGCTGTGTGGGATTCGGCCGGCGCGGACGGGCCTTCGCCGTGGCGGCCCTTCACGGCGAGGATCGGCTTGCGGCGCGACACCCGCCGGGCGATGCGGATGAAGTGGTCGGGATTGCCGAAGGTCTCCACGTAGAGCAGGACGGCGACGGTGCGCTCGTCCTCCTCCCAGAACTCGAGGAGGTCGTTCGTCGAGACGTCCGCGCGGTTGCCGAGGGAGACGAAGGTCGAGACCCCGAGGCCCCGCGCCGCCGCGTGGCCGAGCAGGGCGACGCCGATCGCGCCGGACTGCGAGCAGATCGCCAGGCCGCCGGCCGGGACCTGCGCCCTGGCGAAGGTGGCGTTGAGCCGCACCTCGTCGTCGGTGTTGAGCACGCCGAGGCTGTTGGGGCCGACCATCCGCAGGCCGGCCGATCGCACGATCTCCAGCAGCCGCGCCTCCTGCTCGCGGCCCTCGTCGCCGTGGTCGGCGAAGCCGGAGGACAGCACGAGCAGCGCCCGCGCTCCCAGCTCCGCGGCCTGTGAGGCGACGTCGACCTCTCCACAGTTGGTGACCGCCCATCGCGTCTCAATCGGTGGATCGGGCAGCTTGGCCAATAGGTCCGCCGGCACCGGAGTGCTGTGTTTCGAGCGACCCACAGCGACAACTTGGCCCGTGTTTCGATCCACTGCGGCGCTGACCGCCGTGGGTGGCTTCATCCCCGCGGCACGGAGCCGAGCAGCTTCGTCCTGCGCTGCGCGCAGTGCCGTCGCCTCGTCTTTGCTCCTAAAGTGCCCATCCACCCTCCGGCCCACTCGACCGAGCTTCTTGATAGCCGGCTTCCGCAGGGTGAGTTCGAGCTTCGCGATCAGCTTCTTGAACGGACCCCGAAGAGCCTTCGAAGCAACACCGAACCTGGCCATGTCAGGCGAGCAGGGTGGCGATGGCGGC
>JADGPN010000249.1 GCA_017882465.1 Solirubrobacteraceae bacterium | reverse complement strand
GCGACCGAGGAGGTCTGCCGGGAGTACCTAACGGCGCGATCTACACGCGCGGTCAGGCGATGTCAGCCGCGTACACATGCACTCCGGGAGCAGGCACCAGCATCGGCTCGTGCACGGCCTCGGCGAGCGTCGGGGCCCTGATCGACAAGAGCACGGTCGGCGCCCGCACATTCACGGTCACGGCGGACGACGCCGACGGCGTCCGCGCCACAGCCAGCGCCACCTACACCGTCACGCAGGCGCGGACCCTCACCGTGCCGGTGCTGACCGGTCGGCGAGACGGCCCGCAGCTGGCGCGAGCCGGGGCACCGGCACAAGAAGGGCAAGACTTCGGCCGCGCACACGCTTCGTTTCAGGATCGTCGGCTGACTACGCCGCGACCGGGACGCTGAACCGCACGCGCGTCCCGTGCGCCGCGTCGGCGAGCCAGATCTCGCCGCCGTGCGCCTCGACAATCGCTCGCGAGACTGCCAGCCCGAGCCCCGCGCCGGCGCTCGTCCTCGCGGCGTCGGTGCCGCCGCGGTAGAAGGCTATGAACACGTGATCGCGCTCCTCGGGCGCGATCCCGACACCCGTGTCCTGCACCTCGACGACGATCCGTCCATCGGCCGGCTGGGCGCGGACGACGACGCTGCCGTCCGCCGGCGTATGCCGGATCGCGTTCTGGATCAGGTTGAAGAGGACGCGTTGGAGCTTCTCGGGGTTCGCCCGCGCCGGCGCAAGCGACTCCGGCAGCTCGGCCAGGACCGCGACGCCCTTGACCTCTGCCTGGACTCGCATCGCCTCGACCGTCTCCCCCACGAGCTCGGCAAGCGGCACCCGCTCCAGCGACCAGCCGATGTCGCCCGCCTCGAGGCGCGAGAGCTCGAACAGGTCGTCGATCAGGGCGCTCAGCGCGTCGATGTGGGTGGTCATGCGCTCGATGTACGCGCGACGGGTCTCGCCGGTGACGATGTCATCGCCGACCGCCTCGGCGAGCAGCCGCAGCGACGTGATCGGCGTCCGCAGGTCGTGCGAGACCGCCGCCACGAGGTCCCGGCGAGCCTTCTCCTCGTCGCACAGCCGCTCGATCATCGCGTTCGCCGCGCCGGCGAGCTCTGACAGCTCGTCGCGGGCGGAGGTCTCGATCACGACCTCACGCTGACCCCGGCTGACAGCGCCGAGGCCGTCGCGGATCGCGTGGACGTCGCGCAGGATCCCGCGCGCGAGCAGCCTCGCCACCGCGATCGCCACCGCCCCGGCGACCACGACGATCACGGCCACGAGCACGGCCTGGTGGTTCGAGACCACCATCAGCACCGCGATCACGACCAGCGCGACGAGCACCGGCGCGACCACGATCGCCACGGCCAGCGCAAACTGGCGCGCTAGCGACCCGATCCGGGCGCGGACGGCGTTCATGGCTGGAACCGGTAGCCGACGCCCCACACGGTCTGGATGTGGCGGGGCTGCGCGGGGTCCGGCTCGATCTTCGCCCGCAGCCGGCGGATGTGAACCGTGACGGTCGAGGTGTCGGTGTAGAACGAGTACTGCCAGACGGCGTCCATCAGCTGGTTGCGGCTGAACACCTGGCCGGGATGGCGGGCGAGGAACAGCAGCACGTCGAACTCGCGCTGGGTCAGCTGCGCCTCCTCGCCTGACACGAACACGCGCCGCGCGGCTGGGTCGATCGTGAGCTCTCCGACCTCGATCGCCGGCTCCTGACTGGGCGCGGTGTCGACGCGCCGCAGCACCGCGTCGACTCGCGCGACCAGCTCGGCCGGCGAGAACGGCTTGACGACGTAATCGTCGGCGCCGAGCCGCAGACCGATCACACGGTCGGCCTCCTCGCCCTTAGCGGTCAGCAGGATCACGGCGATCCGGTCACGGTTCTGCTCGCGCAGCCGCCGCATCACCTCGAGCCCGTCGAGCTTGGGGAGCATCAGGTCGAGCACGACGAGATCGGGGCGCTGGTGCGCCGCCGCCTCGATCGCCTGGACGCCGTCGGCCGCGACCCTCGTCCGGTAACCGGCCCGCTCGAGGTATCTCGAGACGACCTCCGCGATCGTCGGCTCGTCGTCGACGACCAGCACCGAGCCCCGAGCGTGATCCTCCATGCGATCGATTGTGGCAGCGGATCGAGCGCCAATCGCGCCGCGAAGGTGACGTTCACCTGCTGTTCAGAACCGCCCGCCCGTACGCTGCCGGACCTGATGCCCGCGACGATGGCCCTGGACGATGTCGTCCGCACACACGCGGAGGGCGCTCAGAACGAGCGCGAGCTACTGCTTGTGATCGAGCCGCTGGTCGAAATCCTGCGCGCTGCGGGGCTCGACGCGCCCGCGGACGTGACCGCCGAGCACGTCGGCGACGGCCACTCGAACTGACCTTGCTGCTGTCCACTGGGGTCGTCCTGAGACGGCCTCCGCGCGGACCGCTGCCCCAAACGCACGCGACGTCCTCCGCGAGGCACGGCTGCTCGGAGCTATGGAGTCGACACCCGTGCGGGCGCCGATGGTGTTGGCCGTATGCGACGACTCAGCGGTGATCGGAGCGCGCTGCTTTTGTGAAACCGGTCAGGTCTGCGAGTTGGTCCTCCCGAGCGCGGCCATGCGGGTGAGGAAGAGATCGAGCGCGGTCTCGTGCTGATCCCGTGTTTGCAAGCTCAGCGGTAGTCGGGGTTGGCGAAGTCGAAGCGGCAGCCGGCGTCCCACAGGCTCTTCTGGTTGCCGTGGGCGGGGATACCCCCGGCGTCCTTGAGCATCCGGGACATGTGCATGAGGTTCCAGGCCAGGAACGTGGTGTTGCGGTTGGTGAAGTCGTTCTCGGGCCCGCCGGACCCGGGATCGAGATAGCTCGGTCCCGGTCCGGCCTCACCCAGCCAGGCTGAGTCGGCCTGGGGCGGGATCACGTACCCGAGGTGCTGGAGCGAGTAGAGGATGTTCATGGCGCAGTGCTTGGCGCCGTCCTCGTTGCCGGTGATGATGCATCCGCCGACGCGACCGTAGTAGGCCCACTGCCCAGCGTCATTGAGCAGGTGGCTGTTGCCGTACAGGCGTTCGATCACCTGGGTGCAGATCGAGGACTTCTCGCCCAGCCAGATCGGTGAGAGCACGACGAGGATGTCTGCGGCCAGCACCTTCTCGAAGATCTCCGGCCAGTCGTCCCGCTCCCAGCCGTGCTCGGTCATGTCCGGGTACACGCCGGTCGCGATCTGGTGATCGACCGCCCGGATGACCTCGACCGAGACGCCGTTGCGCTGCATGATCGCGACCGCGAGGTCCGCCAGACCACGCGTGTTGGAGATCTCGGGCGACCGCTTCAGCGTGCAGTTGATGAAGAGTGCGCTCAGGTCGGAGAAGTCCCACCTGGACTCGGCGGCCAGCTTCTCGTGTCGTTCGGTCAGATTCGCCATCGGTCCTCTCCTCGGTACGTGCGGCTCGGTGATGGTGGGACGTTTCCCCGGCCGGCGCCGGGCGTCGCGCCCCAGGGTTTCAGATCAGGTCATCTCAGCGGCGGACGTGTCGCCCCCGCGCCTCCCCGCGCACTGATCCCTGCTCTCGCAATCGGGGGGAGCGGGAGCGGGCGACGCCCCGGCGCAGACGTCTGCTTCGCGGGCAGATGTCCGAATCGACCGGCGCCTCGCTGCTGCTCCGAGCCCGAAGGGGAAGCGACGCGAGGGCCGCAAGACGGCTGTTGCGGACGACGTCTCTGACGTAGTGCCGGATGCTCGCGGCGAGAGCATAGGAGGGCTACAACCGCGCACCCGGGCGATCGCAAGCATGGCGACGCAGTCATACGAGCTGGCGCACAAACTGACGGGCGACGGCACAACCGGGCCCGGGCTGATTGCTCGGGCCGGTCGTGGGTGCTGCTCTGTTGGGGTCTGAGGCTCGCTGTCGCCGCAGACCTTGGGGCTTTCGGTCGCGTCCTGGGCCTCAGTTGACGGCGATCCCGGACGGCGCAACCTCATTGGAGGGGAGCGCCGTGGGCGAGCTGGGGTACTCCGCCAGGGTTCCGCCGTTGACGGCGAAGGCGCTGATCACGTCGGACTTGCCGCCGACGACGAGCAAGCTCTGACCGTCGGGCGAGAGGCGGGCATCGATGTCTCCGCCCGTGCTCGCATTGATCGCAAAGCTGCTGATGAGGGTCAGCTGCCCGAATGGATCGATCGCGTAGGAGGAGATGTTCTTTGAGCCGGTGTTGACGGCGAACAGGTACCTGCCGTCGCGGCTGATCGTGACCCAGCACGGAGCGGTCTGGCCGTCGGCGAACGGGGACGCGCTCACCGGGTTCAGCGACCCGAAGAAGCCGACATGGTAGGACGAGACGGTGCCTAGGCCGGTGCCGTTGTGCGCGTTGCTCACAAACAGCTGGGATGGGTTGGCGGGATTGAACTCCGCGCCGAGCTGACCGAGCCCCTGACCGATGTAGGGCGAGCCCGGGGCGGCGTGCAGGCGACCGTTCCACCCGACGTTGTAGCTGTCGATCTCTGACGATGTGACCTCGGTCCCGACGAGCGTCGTGCCGGTGCGGTTGAACAGGACGTCGCCAAGCGCCGAGCCTGAGGGAACGGTCACGGTCGAGTGAGCGATCGGGAGCAGCTGCCCGCCTCTGGTGAGCCGGAATCCGGTGTAGCTTGGGCTGCCTGAGTTGGCGACGTAGACCAAGTCGCGGTGGACGGCGATGCTGTTCGGGTCGACTCCGCCCGAGGAGACCGGCGCACCGACTTCAGTCGGGACACCGTTCCAACCGACGCGCAGGACGGATATCTGGTTGCTGCCGGCGTCGGCGACAAGCAGATAGCGCCCGTGGAACGCCGACTGAATGGCTCCCTGCGAGGCCAGGCCAGCCCCGGTGCCGACGCCGCCGGCGGCGAACGGCGAGCCCGGGGTCGGCGTCAGTGACCCGTCAGCGTGCCGGTCGAGCTCGGCCACGGTATTGGCGATGGGGGTGTTGCCGTCGACATAGGCGTGCCCGACGATCCGTGACGTTGGCGCTGCTGTCGCGGTCGCGGCCGTCGCTGCCAACGCTCCGACCGCCAGCGCGCATGACCTGAGTACGCCCGCCTTGTGAATCCTCATGGTGGCTCCTTAGCATTCACGTGGCCCTCGGGTGAGAGTCCGCATGACGTCGAGTTGATCACCACAATCGGTCCGAACTCTTAGCTGGAGACGGTTGACCGGCGGTGCGTAAGGAAACCGCAACGCTTCTTCAACAACTCGCCGCCGAGCACCGCCGAGCGGTGCTCGGAGCGTAGGACATCACGCCCTCGATGGGCCGCTACCGGCCCCGGCGAGGCGACGGACAACCATTCCGGTTCGGGCGGGCGGTCGCAGCTCGCAAGCTCGCGCACGACCGCATTGCCACGCAAGCACGCGCCTGACCCGCGACGTCACCCGACTCCGAGCGCACGATTCCGAGCTCGCCCACAGTGACCGCACGCTCGGCGGAGCAGAGTCAAGCCCGGTGACTTTGCCTAAGCATCAGTCCGATCTTGCGCACCCACGCGCGCCCTGCTATCGGCGACAAGCGCGTCTCGGACCAACGCCCGGACGCCTGCTTCCGTAGCGGATTGCGCCACCGCCCGGACGACCGCTTCGCGACGCCGGCTCCCGTCCAGGGCGGCGCGGCCGCGCTTGCGCTGTCGCCCAAGGCCGGGCGCACCAACCGGCGCTCACGTCGTGCCGCCCGGTACCTCCTATCGCCCGGCTTCGAGCGTCCGGTTCACACGTGTTTCCGGGGAACGGGCGGCGGTACCGGCGGTGTACCGACGTCCGCAAGTGGGCGCTCGCCTTCGTCGATGCCCTGGTGATCAATCCGCGATTGGTCGCCACGCATGCGTTCGCTCTCGGACCGAAACGTAGTCGCGAGCGGCGCAGGCCGGCGAGCCAACACCATCCAGGGCTGATCTGCCTGAGTCCTCATCGTCATCATCGTCGGCATCGCGACGCTCTCGCATGAGCTGCCGACCGACCCACCCGTTACTTGCGCTCTCGCCCAAACTCGAGCGCCCGGGCCCCGGCCCGCCGCGTGCCTGCTGCGGACAAGAAACAGGCGTCACATCCGCCCGGCAACGCTCTTCCCCTGATGAGTGCAAGGGGCTATCCATTTGAATCAGGTGCCGATGGCGGCGTTGCTCGGGCGCCATGCAGGAGGCCAGCGGCAGGTGAGGGCCGCCCTGCGAGGCCGCGCAGGACGTGGTGTGGCGCGGCTCGGGGTGCGGACCGTGA
>JADGPN010000248.1 GCA_017882465.1 Solirubrobacteraceae bacterium | reverse complement strand
GTCGAGTACCACCTGTCCAACATCTACGACAAGCTCGGGCTGCCCTCGCGCCTCGAACTGGCCGGGCGGCTCACGGCGGCGTGAGCGTCGGCCGCACGGCGTTCAGCGGGGCGACCCCGACAGAGCGCGAGCCACGCTGCCGTGTCCCGCGGCACCCGGCCGGCACCGGCAGATCGCCGCTGGCGAGCGGGACTCCACGCCCTCCGGCGGCTGACCGCGGCTGGCCCGCGTCGGAAACAGGCGCCCTCGGCCTGTCCGCCGGCGCCGACCTCAGGGTGGAGCACGGGCGCCAACGCCCGTGGCGATGCCGCGATGGCATCGCAATGCGCTTTGACACGGTGCCAATATGATGCCACAATGGTGTCATGGAATTGGAACCGCATATCACCCATCTCAGCGAGCAGCTCGCGCTCGCGGCGGAGGCCGGCGGCGAGGAGGCGCGTGCGCTCGCTCAGCGGCTGACCGCACCGCTTGACTCAGCGGTCCGGCTGATGCTCCTCGACGTGCTCACGGTCGCCGCGGCGGAGATCACCCGGGAGCTCGCGCCGGGGTCGGTCGAGCTGCGTCTGCGCGGACGCGACCCCGAGTTCGTCGTCACGACTATCACCGCCGATCGAGATCGGGCGGCCGGGGACAGCGGCGGGGACAGGCTGAGCGCCGATGAAGCCTGGGCCGCCGGCGGGTCGCTGCCCGCGCCCGCTGGGACCGGCGAGGGGGGAGTGTCCCGGGTCAACCTGCGCCTGCCTGATGAGCTGAAGAGCCGCATCGAGCAGGCGGCGGACCGGGAGGGTCTTTCGATCAACAGCTGGTTGGTGCGGGCCGCGGCCGCTGCCGTCGAGCGCGGCGAGACCGGCATGCGACGTGAGCACAGCACCCCGAGGGGTGGTCAGCGCTACACCGGGTGGGGGCGTTAGCAATGCCTGCTTTTGAGACGCCTGATCCCATTTCCGCAGGCATCGAGCTCGTCGTGGGCGACGTTCGTATCGCGGCCGGTGACCGGACGGACACGGTCGTCGAGGTGCGCCCGAGCGACAGCGCGAGGCGGGCTGATGTGAATGCCGCCGAGCAGACGCGCGTCGAGTACTCCGCCGGCCGGTTGTTGGTCAAGGCCACCGGCCGCTGGAAGTCGTGGAGTCCGTTCGGTTACGGCGGGTCGATCGATGTGAAGGTTGAGCTGCCGGCGGGTTCGCGGGTGACCGGCGCATCGTCGATGGGGACGTTTCGCTGCACGGGGCCGCTCGGCGACTGCCGGGTCAAGGCAGCGGGCGAGATCCAGGTCGAGCAGGCCGGAGCGCTGAAGCTGACGACCGCCTTGGGGGACATCAGTGTGGAGCAGGCGATCGGCGATGCCGAGCTGATCACGGCGTCCGGTGATGTGCGCGTCGGAGAGATCGACGGCACAGCGGCCATCAAGAACTCCGACGGCGACACCCGCGTCGATGAGATCAGCGGCGACCTGAGCATCAAGGCCGCCAATGGCGACATCGCGGTCGGGCAGGCCCACGCCTCGCTGACCGCCAAGACCGCCAACGGCGACGTCCGCATCGGCGCGGCCACACGGGGCTCGGTCGCGGCTGAGACCGGATTCGGAGCCGTCGAGATTGGAATCCCCGACGGGACCGCCGCCTGGCTTGACCTCCAGACCGGCTTCGGCCAGCTGCAGAACACCCTGGACGACACCAGACCACCCCAGCCAGGCGATGAGACGGTTGAGGTGCGGGCGCGCACCGGCTCCGGCGACATCACGATCCGCCGCTGGTACCCGCCGGCCGGCATCGCGCTCGCCGAAGCACAGACCTGACGACACAGGAGACAGTGATGACAACTTCAGCGATCGACGTGCAGGGGCTTCGCAAGCGCTTCGGGGAGGTGGTCGCGCTCGACGGTCTGGACCTCGAGGTCCCGACCGGCACAGTGTTCGGATTGCTCGGGCCCAACGGGCGGGCAAGACCACGCTCGTGCGCGTCCTGGCCACGCTGCTACAGCCAACGGCCGGCCGGGCCACCGTGCTCGGGCATGACGTCGTCGGCGAGCCGCTGGCGGTGCGTCGGCGGATCGGGCTGGCGGGTCAGCTCGCGGCCGTCGACGGGGAGCTCACCGGACGTGAGAACCTCGAGATGATCGGCCGGCTCTACCGCCTGTCGGGCGTAGACGCGCGAGCGCGCGCGGGCGAGCTGCTCGAGCGGTTCGCGCTGGACGATGCGGCCAACCGGCGCGTGGCGACCTATTCCGGCGGATGCGCCGCCGGCTTGATCTCGCCGCGGGTTTGATCGGCCGTCCGCCGGTGATCCTGCTCGACGAGCCCACGACCGGCCTTAACCCCCGCTCACGACAGGAGCTGTGGAGCATCGTCGAGGAGCTGCGCCGTGAGAGGACCACCGTGCTGCTGACCACCCAGTACCTCGAGGAGGCCGACCGCCTCGCGCAGCAGATCGCCGTCGTTGACCGCGGGCGCATCGCCGCCCAGGGGACCGCCGCCCAGCTCAAAGCGATGATCGGAGGCAACGTGCTCCGTGTCCGTCTCGCCAATGCCAGTGACCTACCCGGCGCCTCCGCGGCGCTGGCGGGCCTGGCCGCCATCCGCCGCGAGTGGACACGGCGGCGCCGAGATCCGCCTCGCGGTGGCCGACGCGTCCGCATCGGCGGAGGCGGTCCGGCGCCTGGACGCCAGGCGGATGCCGATCATCGCCGTCGAGCTGCAACAGCCCAGCCTCGACGACGTGTTCCTCACCCTCACCAGACACAGCGCGGGTGACCAACCGACAGAGCATCCACGAGTACAGGAGGCGGTATGAGCACGAGCACCGCAACCCACGTCATACCCGAACGCGGCCGCGTCACCCTGGCCGAAACCGTGGCCGACGGCCGCGTGATGGCCGTCCGCCAGCTGCGCAAGATCCTGCGCAGACCGATGTACACCGTCTATTTGTTCGTGCAGCCGGTGATCTTCGTGCTGCTGTTCCGCTACGTGTTCGGCGGGGCGATCAACACCGGCCGTGTGAGCTACGTCAACTCCCTCATGCCCGGGATCATCGTCATGACGGCGATCTTCGGCGCGCTGACGACGGGTCTGGGACTCACCGAGGATCTCGCCGCCGGCGTCGTCGACCGCTTTCGCTCGCTGCCGATCGCCCGCTCGGCCGTGCTCATCGGCCGGACCGGCGCCGACCTGGCGACGAACCTCGTCAGCCTGACGGTGATGCTGCTCATCGGCCTCGCCGTCGGCTTCCGGCCCAGCCAACCGGTCTACGAGGTCGCGCTCGCCTTCGCGCTGGTCCTGGCCTTTGCGTATGTGTTCTCCTGGATCAGAAGTTCGTCGGCGTGTCGGTCCGCGACCCGGAGACCGCCCAGTCAATTGGGTTCATCTGGGTGTTCCCGCTGGTGTTCGCCTCCTCGGCGTTCGTCCCCACGTCCTCGATGCCCGGGATCATGCACACGCTCGCCGATATCAATCCGGTCAGCCTGGTCGTGAACGCTGCTCGCGCACTGACCATCGGCGACGGCCACGCGCTCGCCCCGACGCTCGGGACTCTCGCCTGGCTCGGGGGGCTGCTCCTCGTGTTCGTGCCCCTCGCCGTCCGAGGCTTCCGCCAGGCATAGACGCACCTGAGCTGACGGCGATCCCCCGCGCACGGAGGAGGAGTGCGCGGGGGCGGCCCGCCGCCGCCACGTCCAGGTGGTGACGGCCCGGAGTTACTTGGCCTTGCTCGAGCGCTTGGGTGCCAGGCAGGCAGTCTGCTTCTTCACGGTGATCGAGCAGGGCTGGTCGCTTTTGCCGGACATGACCTGCTTGAGCAGGTAGGTTCCGGGTTGGTGTGGGAAGGAGCCGTTCGTACCGTAGCCGATGGAGATGTCGTCGCCGTTGGCGATGACGTGCTGGGCGGGGTCGGTGAGGAGCTTCCCGTTGGCGTACACCCAGACGCGGTTGCTGCCGTTGTCCTGGAGCGAGCCGAGCGTCCCGCCGCCGAAGCGAACGCCCCAGACCGCGAAGAAGTCTCCGAGCGTGTAGTGGTACGGCGCGGGCGCTTCGATGTGGATGACGCCGGTTGGAGTGTGGGTGTGGAGCGTCGAGTTGACGTGGTGCTGGTCGTCGATCCCGATGTTCGCGGGAACGATCACCGGGAGGCTCTGGTCGTAGACGCTCAGCAGCGCGTGGATGTGGAACTTCTCGCTGTCGCCGGTGGGCAGGCCGAGCTGCTTGATGCGCCGGGCGAGACCGGCGTACTGCCGTGCCCACGGCGGCTCGTTGCTGCGAACTCCGGGCCCCGAAACAACAAGCCCCTTCTCCGGTGGTCCAGCCTGCCCGCAGCCGGCAAGCGCAACAAGTGCGACCGCCGCGAGTACGAGTGCGATCGTCTTCGCCCTGATGCTCATGTCCCTACGTTATCTTGGTGTCGCGGGCGGGCGGCGGTCGCGAATACCCGATCGGACGGCCCATCGCCCGCTAGATGTCGGTGTGATTGAGAACCCGCAATGCCCAGGATCGTCATCCAAGCCGGCACGTCAGGCGGCGAGACGGATCGCGTCACGCTCAGCGAGCGGGTCACCGCCGCCAACCTGGAAAGCGCGCACTACACCACTCAGCCCATCGAACGGCTGCTCTGGGCTGCTGCCGACGCCGAAGCGCTCGAGTGCCGGCGCGGCGACCACGATTCTGTCTGGGAGACCGTGGGCGGGACGTCGGCGAGCAACGACCGAAGCTCCGAACCACAACCCCGTGTCCGTCTGCCTGCAGGTCATTGCCCAGGTGACTTGCGCCGCCGTGAAACCGGTCGTCGACGATCGGCTGCACGGCGGGAGAATGAGGCGAGTCAGAAGTAGGGCGACGCGTAGGCGCCGTTGCGCTCGCCATCGATCCCGTTCGGAGGTTCGGCGCTTCGCTGCGGGTGGCGATCCGCGGCAGCGCGGCGATCAGCGCATCGATCAGCGCATCGATGTCCTCGCAGGTGTCTTGTTCAGCCGGTAGACCCGCATCAAATCCCCACCACGATAGTAGGTGAACCAGCCACCGAGGCGAGATCGACAGCATCGTCGGCGCTCTCTTCTGAGCGTTGCGAGCTGACGCGCGGCAACGTCACCAAGCGCCAGATGAGGCTCTACGGTCGCGGCCATCGCCTTCCTCTTCTCTCGTCGTAATCGATTGGCGAGACAGAAGCCAAGGTCGCTTACTCCTATACGGCCGCCCGCGCGCTGCGCCCGCCGTCTTCGACCGCGGCGCGGACCGATCGACCGTCGGCGTCGAATAGTCCTTCGACCGAGAAGTAGCGCTCGCCGGTGTCATAGGAGAAGGTCAGCACGACGCTGCCGTCCGGGATCTCGGGAAGCTTCCGGGCGACCGCCGCGAGCGCCGCACCGGAGGACGGGCCGACGAAGATGCCCTCCTCCCGGGCGGAACGCACCGCGTACGCAAACGCGTCCTCCTCGGTGACCTGGATCACGCCATCGATCGTGTCCAAGTGCAGGTTGTGCGGCACGAAGCCCGCGCCGATGCCCTGGAGGCGGTGTGGTGCCGGCGCACCTCCGCCGATCACCGGGGATTTCTCCGGCTCGACTGCGTAGGTCTGCATCCGGGGGAAGTGCTGCTTGAGCACCTCACTGACGCCGCTGATGTGGCCGCCGGTCCCGACGCCGGTGATCAAGAAATCGACGCCGGAGGGAAAGTCCCGGAGGATCTCCGCAGCCGTCTCACGCCTGTGAACCTCGACGTTGGCCTCGTTCTCGAACTGCTGCGGCATCCACGCGCCCGGGTGGTGCGCCACGATCGCGGCTGCTCGCTCGATCGCGCCCTTCATACCCAGCTCGCGAGGCGTGAGCTCGAGATCGGCGCCATACACCGCGAACAGCCGCCGCCGCTCGATCGACATCGACTCCGGCATCACGAGCAGCAGCCGATAGCCCTTGACGGCGGCGACGATCGCCAGTCCCACGCCGGTGTTGCCCGACGTCGGTTCGACGATCAGGCTGTCGGGGCCGAGCACGCCGCGGCTCTCGGCATCTTCGATCATCGACAACCCGATCCGGTCCTTAATGCTTCCCCCGGGGTTGGCGCGCTCGGTCTTCATCCAGACCTCGACGCGGGCATCGAACAGACGGTTGATGCGAACGTGAGGCGTATCGCCGATCGTCTCGAGGATGGTGTTGAACTTCATGTTGGTCTCCGTTGTCCGTGCCGCATGCCGGCGCTGTGGTCAGATGTTGAACTCGATCAGGTCGTCAGAAGG